>JAPOSK010000331.1 GCA_026709725.1 Paracoccaceae bacterium
GCGAATCTCATGCCTGTAAGCATACCAGCACCCAGTGACAACAACCCCCTGAATACCGTGGAAAAATAGAAAAAATCTTAGAAATGCTCAGAAAATAATGACAAAAACCGTCAACAGCTCAACATCAGCCAGCAATCCGCGATTAGGAAGGAACCTCAGCTGGCTCCCAGCGGCTGTGTGGGCTTGTCGGCCCGCTCATGTTGACACTGCGGCGGCGGGAGGAACCGGAGTCGGGAATGTACAGGATGCACGGAGGCTTCCAGGCTTGGTACCGTTTGCGGCTAGTCGGCCAGAACGCTTGGAGGTCGCAAGTGCCATTCCCAGTCCGCTACCGAGGCAGAGCAGCATCACCAACGATGGCTGCTTGCGATGCCGGGCGGAGCTGAGATGATGGGCATCAAGATTCCAATGGTTCGGCGCTTGATGGGTACGCGACCAGCAAGCGCCATGGAAAAACAGGGCACCTCTTTCCGAAACGGCCACCGCAGTTCCAACAACAGCGGACCTTGCTCTTCGGATAGCGCTGAGGGTGCGGCCGTGGGGATAGCGGGAGGTGCAAGAAGCAGCGCTCCGAAGGCGGGTTCTTTGGGGGAACAGTACCTGTGGCTGCTTGCCCGCCGAGATGAGACCATCGTGTTCTCTCATTTCGGCACCCGTGTCCAGACGGCGCTGAGGCGGGCCAGGTGCTCGACTTGGGGCGACTTAGCTGCACTGTCAGAAGACGACTTGCACTCTGTGCCCGGAGTCGGCGACACGACAATCGGCAATCTCCACCAGGATTTAGAGCGCGGACGGGTTGGCCTGGATAGGCCAGTGCCCATCCCGACCGACCCTGCCGTTGCGTTCCGCGAGAAGTACGGGTGGATGGCCGAGGCTGCCGACGAGGAAATCGACGAGTCGCTTTTCGACACCAGAACCCTCAACGCACTGATTCGCAGCAACATACGGACATGGGGAGACCTGGGAGCGCTCAGCGAGGCATCGTTCCTGAACATTGAGAACGTCGGCGTTCTCTCAGTCCGCCGCTTGAACGAGGCGCTTTCAGCCTACGAGTACAAGGCTCCTGAGCCCTCTGACGCGTCCTCTGCCGATGTCACTGCTGCACCCCAGGGCGACCAGGGCCATGCTTCCGCTGGCTTAGACTTGCGGACCAGCGCCGAATGGTCGACCCTCATCTCGGACAATGCGACCTTGGGAGAACTCCTTGCCGCCCTTGGCAGCGATACCAAAGTCCCAAAAGATGTGCGAGACGAGGTGGATGCGCTGCTGGCCATCCCGCTGTCCCGACTATCGAGCCACACCACCACCCCACTTGGCGAGCTTGTGGAGGAACTCCTGTCGCAAGCAGTCGACCTCAAGTTGCTGGCGGCCCGCGAGTGTGTGCGGGTCAAGCCGACGCTCGAGGAATTGGGCGAAGCACAGGGACTCACCCGCGAGCGGATACGGCAAAAGGTAGCCACGGACACCAAGCTGGTCCTCAGCTTGCTCCAAGACGAACAGTTCCGGGCTGTCAGATGGGCCGCAGAGCAGATCCAGGCTGAGTTCGGGCTTGCCATACCGTCGGAAAACGAAATCGTCGAACGGTGGAGGAAGAAAGTCGGCGAGCATCGATTTGAGATGCTCCGGTGGGTCTCAGGCTATGTCTACAAAGACGATTGGCTTCTGAATGGTAGCCGCGCCCTGGCCGACCTCGAAGAAGCACTTCGCAGCGCCGTTGGGGACGAATGGCTGGTCGAGACCGACGAGCTGGCCGCCAGCCTGAGCATCCACGTACACCCCGAGGTAGCGCTCAGCTTCCTGCTGGACACTGGCCAATGGCGCGACATCGGAGACGGCTGGCTGGTCCGCTGGGACGGTGCCCTCCAGCACAAAGCAGAACGAGTGCTCCGGCTGACCTGCCGGCCAATGACCCCCGAGGAGCTGATCGAAGCCATCGGCCACGGCTCGATAAGATCGCTAAAGAGCCAATATAGCTCGACTATGATTCGCGTAGACAAAAAGTTCCGATTGGCGCTTCCAGAGTGGGAGTACGAAGAGTACGAGGGCATCCTTACCGAGATCACCCAGAGGATTGAACGCGGAGGGGGCGTTGCCAGCAAAGCAGCGATCATCGACGAGTTCACGAATGACTTCGGTGTCAGTGTCACAGCCATCAATATGAATCTCGGACTCCCAATATTCAACGTTATTGGCGACGCAGTCAGGTTCGCAGATGCGTTCAACTTCGACCCTATGCCACCATCGACGGTGGCGAGCGCCGTTCACACGACAGAGGGATGGGGGGGAACGGAAAACGATCACAGAAGAACACATGCGAGGCTATTCTTTCGGCATAAGCCCGCATATTGCCTGGGCAAACGGGGTGCGTCCGTCAGACAGCCTGGTTGTACGCGTAAATGGGTCCTCTAGGCATGAAGCCAGCGTCATATGGAGGATCACAAACCTCAACGGAAAGGTGTATGTTGGGCGTCTTCGCACATGGCTTGAAGAGCGTGAAGTTGGCCCTGGGGCTAGCCTGCTCCTTTGCCCCACCCCCACGGGGGTCAGTATCCACGTCGGCGAGGACGACATACAAAGCGCCCGTCCCGCGGTCCCGCCGATCGCTCCGGATATAGCGGCAATGATGGAAGACTTGTGACAGCTGCCAGGCTGAGACCTCTGGTTCCGCCAGGCAGGC
>JAPOSK010000609.1 GCA_026709725.1 Paracoccaceae bacterium
CCGACGGCGCAACAATCACGCTTACCGCAAGCGAGCGGCTGGACGCCAATTCAACCCCGGCGGTGGGAGCCTTCAATGTTCAGGTGGGCGGCTCCCGCAACACTGTCACGCGGGTTTTGATCAGCACGAACAGCATTGTTCTAACTCTCACAACAGCCATTGCCAACGGCGATACGGTCACAGTCGCCTACACCGCTCCCGGCACGAATCCCATTCAGGATGAGGCCGGCAACGACATGGCAACTTTTGCGGCGACGGCTGTCACCAACAGGGTCCCGGCTCCCGCCCCGCCGCCTCCGCCCCCATCCGATACCACCCCGCCTTCCATCAGCTCGGCCGCCACAAACACCGCCGGAAACCGAATTGTCCTCACATTCGATGAGGCGCTTGACACCGCGCACGAACCGGGAAACAGCGCGTTTGAGGTTTTCCAGAACAACTTCGCGGGCGCATCGGTCGGTGGCGTTGTAATCAGCGGAACCACCGTCACACTGGCTTTTGCCGACGACAGTTTTGTGAACGGCGAGACCATTGAGCTGGATTACACCCAGCCCGCAACGGCGGCGGACAGGCTTCAAGACGCGGCGGGGAACCAGGTTGCCAGTTTTGCGGGCGAGGCAATCACAAACAATGTTCCGGGGGATGCAACACCGACTCTTACGGTGGGAACCGCCACTGTAAGCGATGCGGCTCCAACAAACGGCGACAGCGTTACTTTTACCTGTCCGACCCCGGGAGGAAGCGCAACCGGCGCAATTACCTATCAATGGCAGGAATTATCCAGCGGGTCTTGGAGCAACATTGCGGGTGAGACCGGCTCAACCTACAGCAGATCCGAATCGTCCGCCGGCACGGTAACGGTTCGCTGCTCCGTCACGCGGCAAGGCGTAACGACAAACAGCGGCCAAGTATCGGCAACATGGAGCGCGGCTCCGGTAACACCCACACGACAATTTCCGAACACCCGCACATGGGTTGTTGATTTGCCGGCTGCCCGTTACGAAGACCGCGCCGGGGTTAAGATCTGGGAGTGGGGAGCCTCGGTTGCCGATGAAAGGCCGAAAGTACCCGCTTGGCTTGAGCATAATGGTGAGGACGCTTGGCTGTCCGCTGTGGCGTTGCGTGAAGAAACGACTGGAGCGAACGCTTACCGAGTCGTTCTCCATTTTGAAGATAACAACGATGGCACGAGCAACGCATTTGCGACACAGCAAGACATTTCAAGTGACTTTGAGCAAACGGGCTGGCTGCGCCTAAATGACGGCACAAACACTTGGGAACTGTCTGTTGCGGATGATGTAAGCCCCTCGGATACGGCTGAACCTTATGGATTCACATTGGTCGCGGCAAGGCAAGCGGCGTACACGACATTCCAAGAAGGACTGGCCAGCAGCGCACAGGCTGTCACATTAACGATCACAGACGGGACAACGGCGGCACCGGCAACTCCGCCTGTTGATCCTCCTGTTGACCCACCCGTTGACCCTCCCGCGGACACCACCTCGCCAACGCCTGTTCTGGCGCAGGTAAGCAGCGATGGGACGCAAATTACCATCACTTTTGACGAAGACCTTGATACCGCCCATGTGCCTCCCCTGACGGCCTTCACCATTACGGTGACTTAAAATGGTCGCGACCGCCCGCACAATATCGGGCCGAACGCTAACTCTCACAGTCTCCCCCGCAATAACCCCGGGACAAGCCGCAACGATTGTCTATGCCCCACCGACCACGGCCAGCCAGCGGATGCAGGACGCGGCGGGCAATGAGGTCCAGGGCTTTACAACGATTGCAAATCTGGCGGCGGACGACGACCCGGCACTGACCGGCACACCAGCCGTCTCAGGGCGAACCGTTGTTCTGGATGTTGACCCCGCCATTGGCAGCGAAGACACTGTCCGTCTCGCCTATGCCCAGCCAACCGCTGTCGCAAACAGATTGCAAGACGCGGCGGGCAATCAGGTTGCCGCTTTCAGCAATTTCTCAGCGCAGGAAGGGCAAAGCGGCACAGAAACAGGCACCGACAGGTACTCGTTCGGCTGGACGGTCGTTGCCCCGCTTCCGCCCCCGCCAACATCGGGCAGCGACGAATACACTTTCGGCTGGACGGTCGTTGAGCCTTTGCCTCCCCCGCCAACGGCTGGCGATGACGAATACAGTTTCGGTTGGACTGTTGTTGAGCCATTGCCGCCACCGCCGACCGCGGGTGACGATGACTACACATTTGGCTGGGTGGTTGTCGATCCGCTGCCGCCACCGCCGACCACGGGGAGCGACGAACACAGCGTTTCTTGGGTCGTTGTTGACCCGCTGCCTCCTCCGCCCACAACCGGGACTGATGAGTATTCGTTTGGCTGGTCGGTTGTCGGCGGGGCTGTTGTTGGGCGCAATTTCATCACTCTGCAAATTGAGCCGGCTGGAGATCCGGGGCAACTTGTAAGGGTTACTTACAGATTGCCGACAGCGAAAGGTCAAAGGCTCCAGGATGCCGCCGCAAACGATGTTGCCCAATTCACAATTCAAGGGCGGGTGCCATTGCAGGCGACGAACCTCGTGCCTCCGGTTCTCCGGGATGACCTCTCGGGCTTTATTGAGCAAACGCAGTCGGTGGCTATCATACATGACGCATCGCAACAGGTTGTGGGTCAGGTGCCTTATCTTGCCGGCAACAATG
>JAPOSK010000126.1 GCA_026709725.1 Paracoccaceae bacterium
CGAAGGACGGCTTGTCTGGGCATCATCGGGGAGACCATACAGGAAGACTTACCTGTCCGACGGGCAACCAGCGCCTAACGTTTGGCCTGATTTCCCGCCAGCCTTGGGAAATGAGCGCACCGGCTACCCTACTCAGAAACCCCTCCCGCTTTACGAGCGCATGATTCGCGCCAGCAGCAACGAGGGAGACGTTGTCCTAGACCCCTTCGCAGGATGCGCTACAACGCTCGTGGCCGCCGAACGCTTGGATCGCCGGTGGGGGTCGATATGGATATCTGGGACCGCGCCCACGAGGTGGTCATTGAGCGTCTACGGAACACCACCGGCTTGTTCGGCGACGTGCACTATACCAGGGAGCCGCCAGAGCGGACGGACGATGGCGAGACTGCCGCGCCGTTCCCTCGGGTAAAGCAGAAGGTGAAAGAACCGGACGGCCCTAGATGGACCCGTGCCGAGATGTATTCCCACCTACTCGACCAGCACGGCCCGCGCTTCATGGGATGCGACAGGACGTTTGACGACCCCCGCTACCTGGAGCTTGACCACAACACGCCGCGCTCCGACGGAGGGCTGAACCACATATCCAACCGCATCCTGCTATGCGGCCCGTGCAACCGCCTCAAGAGCAACACGTTCACACTGTCCGGGCTGAGGGGGGAGAATAAGAGGCGAGGGTTTATGCGGTGACGGAAACCCTTCCTCCGAAAGACCGGATGCACGTGATTTACGGGTTGAACGGGTACTTTTCCAAACCCCGGTTCGCTACACTTAATCGGACCATTCCTCATCCAACGCCTCAGGTGGTGGTAGGTGGCCGTAGAAGGCTTGACGGTGAAGGTGAATGTTTATCCTCGCGGCATACATTTGGGGCATGGTGTCGATAGCGAAGGGTTGTCCGGCTGCCGTTCCCTCAATCAGCTGTTCCCCCCAGATGCCGAGCTGGCCGGACCAATGCTCGCTGCCCGTGATTCGGGAGGCGGCGGTCTGGAAGGCTACGCTCTTTTCTTTGTCGCGGGCAAAGACCCAAGAGTTGTCGGTTGGATAATCGATCCGGTTCCTGGGCTGGTTTGCGTGACCGTATCTGCGGGGCTTTGTCGTCCCCCAGTCCCCATAGATAATCCTCGGGTGGTTGGTCGTGCGCTTGACCTGAGCGATCAACTCGCGATTGGAGAAGCCCTCCGCCATCGTTCCGTCATAGGGAGTGAAGTCCTTCGGAAAAGAGGTGCAGGAAACCGCAATCGGGATTATCGGTGGAATTATCGAAAAAAAGGTGTTTGCGTAGCCGCTCGCAAACGTTGCGACCAAGAGCGGATCCTGAACCCAGCCAAACTCAAAAACAACCGCGTAATCGGTGGCGCCCTCTTTGGCCAGTTCATTTACCAAGGTGGGTATCCATTGCGGAATACCAGACCCAATCCCCTCGGCAAGGTTCATCCTCAGGCAGAAACTCCGATTGTTCTCGCGAGCCCAGATGATTTGGTCGCGTACCCTTTCAATCGGCTGCTCGGCCATCAACAGACAGGGATTTGCGTTCGGGTATTCCTCCAAAAGACCCCACCACACACCCAGGTCGCCCGGTTGCTGAGCCAACCGCCCCCACGTCTTTTTCGCTTCATTGGGTTTATCGTTAATCCGGTAATAGGTGTCCACGTCGACAAAATAGGGACGGGAGGGATATGCCTCCTCGAATTTGTCCAGCGCCCTGGATAGGGGGGAAGTCGCTAGCCAGGGCGCGAGCAAAAGCAAGGGAGTGAGTCGGCTCTTCGTGTAACCGGGCAGCTCCTGTAGACCGCTCAGCTCCGCCGGTCGGACTCCCAGGGTGACCAGGTATTCGTGAATGTCCATCCCTGCCGCCCCCTCACGACATCTGGAGCTTGATTTCCATCGCCGTCGTGGACACCTCAAACCGTCTGGCAAGGTCCTCGATCACCTCTGGCGTCATCGGTCCGGAGTATTCCGCCGTGGCCTCCTTGAGACACGCGGATGGAATGACGAGATCGGAGGCAAGACGGTTAGCCTCATGTTCGATCCGCATTGGCTGATTGGGCGCGCGCAGCAAAACGTTTTCCGACCAGTCATCAGCCGCCTCGATATGGCCCCGATGAAGCAGGAAATGCGCCAACTCATGGGCGAGCGTGAAACGCTGGCGGTGCCTGGCCTCGTGTCGGTTGATGCGGATGACGAAATCCCCGTTCTCCCGCCCGATTTTACCGGAGGTGCCACGCGGCAGTGTGGAGAGGAGAACCTTTACGCCCAGACGCCTGGCTATCGCGCCAAGCTTGATCGGGTATTCGGATAAATATTCCTCGATGATCTCCCGTACCCCGGGTTCGAGGTTCCGATACTCCCCGCAAGGGGACTTCACCTGCCAGTCGTTTGATATAGCCATGTCTTGCGTACTTCCGTCCATACTTTCTCTCTCCGTCTAATATCCCTTCCTGACCGTTTCGGACAACGCGCTCATTCCTCGGCCTCGACGGCCATCACCGCCGCCATCACCGCGAGCCGCTCGCCCGGCGGCATCCTTCGGTAGCGCCGCGCCCAGCTCTCGGCTTTGCGCCTGATGCGCTGGCGGTCGGTGAAGTTCCTGCCGGCGCAGGCGTGCCAGTGCGGCCGGCCCGGCCCGAAGTTGAGCCACAGCTTCTCGGTGACGACGCAGGCCTGGTTGTTGAC
>JAPOSK010000273.1 GCA_026709725.1 Paracoccaceae bacterium
CTTTTCCTGCGACACATTCGGCAGCGCGATCCCGCCATCCGTCTCGGTCTTGCCGCCAATCGGCTTGACCAGCAGATAGCCGTTCAAAGGCTCGATTTCATTCACGTCGATGTCCATGCAATATCCTCAATCAAAACAGAAACAGGGAAGGTGCGGCGAATCATCGGGCGGCTCGTCGCCCAAGTCAAGCCCAGTGGTCGCGATCAGCTTCAAATTCTCGTAACTCCAACGCTCGGAAAAGGCCATCGACTTGGATTTGTTGTCGCGCTTTTTGATGTCCCGGTTCTTGACGATGTTCTCGGCATTGATCCACCAATCCGCCAATTCCGGCTTTTCCCGGATGATGTTCACCACCTTTTCCCGGCCCTTCAAAAAACACAAATCGCAATTCCCGTAGTCGCTGTTCATCCGCAGGCCCCACGGAACCGGCTTCCAAAAATCCTCGACCATCCGCTTCGTCACTTGGGCCAGCACCAGCGGGTAGTCCTTGATCCGGCCCGAGCATGGCGGCTTCCCAAGCGGCTCTTCGCCATCGGGTGGTTCATTTGGATCAAGCAAATCAACGCCGGCGTCGTACTTCGAGGTCCCCCTGGCCTTGGCAATGCTTTCGTTCCACCGTTTCGGCTCATCCCACCGGAAGCCGATGATGTCCCGGTGCGAATCAACGCCCAAATCGCGCTTCACCCACCGCCGGCAAACATCAACCTTCAACTCGGCGGTGCAAATCCGGTGCGCCACATTCGGGACATAGTTCTTGCCCCGAATCATTTTCTCAAAAGGCTCCCCGTTCCGCGAAGCCGTCTCGAATCCGACCACTTTGTGCAGCACCTTCGGGTCTTTCAGCCCGCCCTTGCGCGTGTCGTCGCGGTCGTACTCAAGCCAAGTGACCAAACACCCAGTGTTCTCCTCGAAATCCTTGACGAACTGGTACGTCTGCTCAACCTCCTTCCCGGTGTTGCAGAACACCGCCACCGCGTTTTCCGGCAGCCTGCCCCATGCGCCTCCAAGATATGCCACAGCAGATACCCGGAGGTCTTGCCGCCGCTGAAATGAATCACGGTCAGCTCTTGATTTTCAGGTATCAGATAGGGGTTCATTGGCAATCTCGAAGGGCGATGGCGGGTGGGCCTCGTAGTGCCGGCCCTTCTTGCCGCAGTAGCCCCCGTACCTCTGCGCCCGGGCCACCAAGCAAAACATCCGTTCCACAGAAACGTCGTCCACCCCAAGGTGGTACAGCGGTTTCGCATTGTCCAGTTCGACAATGCTGGTTTCATGGCCGCACTTCGCCAAGTCCAAGTCCTCCGGGTTGGAGGGGTGCGGAATATGCCAGATGCAATTCCGGCAGATCGGCAAAGTGACCTTCAATTCGATTTTTTCATGCATCCGCGCTTTCCTCCACCCCAAACAAAACCGGATTGTCCTCCATGAAGCGGGCGAGCGTCGAATCCACCCGGAAACCCCGCGCCACCAGCGTCTTGGCAATCGCCACCAAAATCAATTTCAGAAACTCGTCCCCGTCCCCGGCCAAGCCCACAATGGCCTTCAAAAACGCCCGCCGCGACCCATCCGGCAAATTGGCGTACAAAATCACCAACTGCTCCGTGATCCACGCCGCGCCCCCCCCAGTGACCCGGAACGGATGCCCCTCCACCGCCTCCGCCAACTCGTTGGGGTCCGGCCTCGACGCCCGCGCCCGCTCAAGCGCCTTCGCCCGCTTCGCCTTCGCCCTCGCCAAATTCTCGAACTTCCTCATCGCCCAATCCCCCAAAGCCGCTGTGCCAGAAACTTCCCGCGCCAAGCGGCCAGCAAAGCCGCCTCCGCCATCCCCTCGTCCTTCTTGCGCGGCCAAAAACCATCACCCCCGAAAAGCGACGTCGCCAACAAACGCGCCCCCTCCTTCTCCGCCGGAACACCCATCCCAGCCTTCCACTCCCGCGCCGACGCCACAAAAACCACCGGAGCCGGCGGCTCCCAATCAAACGCGAACAAAACCGCACCACGCAACAACCCATAATTGAAACCCGACGCAAACGACCCCTTCACAAAACCCGAACCATAAACCTCCTGCTGCCGCTCAACCACAACAAAAAAACGATCCTCACCCACCGCATCCTCATAACGATCCAAAACCAAACCAAACGAATCCTCCAAACCCCCGGAATCCAAAATCATAGAACGGCCAGACCCAGACCCCGAACCAGGCACCCAACCCCACTCATCCTCAACATACGGCAACGCATGAGCCTCGCAACACCGAAACTCAAATACCCCAAGCCGACCATACGAAACCTCAACCACCGCCCAACCACCACGACGACCCGGATCAACACCCAACACGAAAACACCCATCAAAATTCCCTCCGATTCAACCCAAACACCCTAAGCAACCGGCGAATATCCTCATTCGTCAAAACCACACGAATCGTATGAGTCCAAACCAAATCCTCCGCCGCACCCGGAAAATTAGCACAAACATCGAACTCCACCTGCCCAATGCCCTCGCGAACCTCCCCCACACGAAACTTCCCGTCAGCAACCATCGGCAAAACCTCCACAAAAAATTTTTCGGCCAGGCAATTATCTGCAACTAACAAGGGAAGTCAAGCAGATTAGGGAAAAAATTTTCGAGAGCGGAATATGTTCAAACCAAATACAAGGGGGG
>JAPOSK010000250.1 GCA_026709725.1 Paracoccaceae bacterium
CCACTGCGATTGATGTATCGCCGCCGACGCGAACCACCTCCTGGTTGGCAATGACCCGTGCCAGCCGCGGCTGGATCTCAAGCGGGATATCGCCCACCTCATCAAGATAGAGGATGCCAAGATTGGCGCGTTCGATGAGCCCCGGTTCCGGATTGCCAATCCTGTGCTGGATCCCGAAGAGCAGTGCGGCGATCTCATCTGAGCTGTCGTTCATGAAACGGGTGCCGATGAAGGGTCCGTTGCGACGGTTGGAGATGCCATGGAGATAGCGGGCGGCTGTCTCACGACCGGACCCCGATGGACCAAGCAGCACGACGCGGGCATTGGTGCCGGCCTGACGGTCGAGTTGCGCGCGCGCACGCTGCATTGAGGGCGATGAGCCGATAAGGACCGAGGAGCTGTTCTGGTTGTCCTGAAGATCGCGAACCTGACGCTTGAGCCGGACAACCTCCATGACATTCGTGACAACATTGGACAGGCGGCTGGCATTGATGGGTTTTTCAATGAAGTCGGCCGCACCCCGCCGCATTGCCTGGACAGCGATTTCTATCGTGCCATGACCGGACATGATGACCACGGGCACTTCAGGGTTGGTCCGCTTGAGATGGTCAAGGATCTGCAACCCGTCCATGGCCGGATCATGCAGCCAGATATCAAGAAAGACCATCGACGGCATTTCCCGACGGAAGGCATCAAGGCAATCCTTGCTGTTGGTGGCAATCCGGGTATCAAAACCCATATCCCCGATCAGCTCCGAGATCAGCTGGGCGATCGGCATCTTGTCATCAACGACGAGAATGTGCTCGGACTTGAGTGGCAATTCCGTGTTCATATGTCCGTCGCCAGCAATGGCAGGGTCATGACAACCATGGCTCCGTTGCTGTCTCCCTCTTCCGTTACCGGGGCCGGCATGAGTTTCAGCTCGCCCCCATGCCCTTTCACAATCCGGTCAACATAGGCGAGGCCAAGCCCGGTTCCGCCAGAGCGGAATGTCTTGAACGGAATCATAAAATCCCCCATGGGTACGGTTGCCGGGAAACCGGTTCCATTGTCAATCACAGCGATTTCGACGGTGTCGGCAACCTTCCGGATCCGAATCTGGATATCGGGATTCCAGGATTTGTCACCGGCCTCCTGTCTGGCGCGTTGCGCACTGATTCCCTCATAGGCATTCTTGATGATGTTGACGAGTGCCTGACGGATGAGAGTCGGATCAATGCGGGTGTGGATGACCGGGTGGGATGTCTCCAGACGGATCGCTGTGTCACCGGTTGCATCGAATGTCATCGGTATGACTGATTCGCAGACTGCCACAATATCACAGGGCTCGGTTTCGGGGCTTGGCAGACGGGCAAAGTCGGAAAACTCCCGGCTGATGCGAATCAGTCCCTCGATGCTTTCGGTGATCATCGATGTGTATTTTTTCAATTGCGCCGCGCCGTCGGCATCAAGAAGTTTCCCGATCCGGGACTCGATCTGGCCAAGAGACATTGTGATCGGTGTCATGTGATTGTTGATCTCATGGGCGATCTGCTGGGCAACGCTCGACCATGTTGCCTTTTCCTGTGCCTGTATGAGTTTTGAGACATCATCGATAACAATCACATACCCCTCAAACTCACCATCCCCTGATCGCCTCCTGGTCAGTCTGACAAGAAGGTCACGGTACTGCCCGGCCCGGATGATCCGGATCTGATCCTGAAGGAACATGCTTGCTGAATTCTCAATCTGGACAAAGAGCTCCGTGCATTCGGGAAAGAGATCGCGAACATCGCTCTCCGGCAGGCCGGACCCGTCTTCAGGCTCAGGGGCCTCATGGTCAAGAGCAAGGAGGGAACCTGTGGACCGGTTCATGAAGACAATTCGCATTGCGCTGTCGATGCCGATGACCCCGGCGGTAACATTGGCAAGAACCTCACTGAAATTGCGCTCCCGCTGCTCCGCCATGCTGCGCAGTTCAATCTGCTCATGCAGACTCTTCTCAAGATGACCGATCATGGAATCAAAGATGCGGCTGAACTTGGCAATCTCATCACTGCCCTGATTGTTGATACGGACAGCAAGATTGCCATCGGCAACCTCCTGGGCCGTCTGGGACATGCGATACACGGGCCTGGCCAGCCTGTTGGCGATCATGACACCAAATTGCATCATGAACAGCACGATGATCAACGCAACACCAAGCGTGATCAGTGAATAGGTGAAGACGGCACCGTAAATCTGCTGCAGAATATCACTGCTGGTCCGCCGATTATTGATCAGTGACCTGTTGAGTGTAAAAATCTCGGGGCTGATATCAACGATCGCAATGAGATAGCGATTGTAAGCGTTCTCAAGCCGGACCAGTGCACTGAGGGCTTCACTGTCCGTTGTTTCAAAAACGACAAAACGGGGTTGGGCCCCCTCCCCTTCGGCGGTAAAGCGGACACTCTGATATGTATCGGCGGACGCGGTTGTGATTGTGCGGGCGGGTGCGCAACTGCCCCGGGCATCATCGGGGAGCTGATATGGCGTGATGGCTTCCACGATATTGATCGGTGGCTCACGGTAGTCAACGTAATAATAGAGATAGCTGTTCAGGCCCCGGGCAATGATCCGGCAATTCCCATCAATCACAAACACAAGCGGCGCATCGGCCAGTTCAGACTTTTGA
>JAPOSK010000505.1 GCA_026709725.1 Paracoccaceae bacterium
GCCGCGTGGTGAGCGTAAGAGTTGCGAGGTCTTGACAAATTGTTCTATCGTTGGTTGTGCCAGTCGGGCCTTGCCGTTCTGGGGATAACGTAATCGCGAGTATCTGGAACGTTTTGGGTTTGGTGAGCCTGTCGATGTTCTCGAATCACGTTCAATCAAACCCTTGTGGCCGTCCTACTGGGCCAAGTCGACAACAGCGACAATCGCCTATGGCTATGGTTTGTCCATCACGCCGATTCATCTTGCAGCTGCTTACGCATCATTGGTGAATGGTGGGTACAAGGTTGAACCAACCATTCTCCGGCGGGACGTGTCGGATTATGATCGACCCAGCATACTCAACGCAGAGACATCCGCAAAGATGCGGGAGATGTTGCGGCTGAATGTGGAAGAGGGCAGTGGCCGGCAGGCCAAGATCGAGGGCTACCCAATTGGCGGCAAGACCGGGACATCCCTGAAGATCAAGGGGGGAAAATATATCAAAAACAAAGTCTATGCCGCTTTTGCGGCCTGCTTCCCGGCGGATGACCCACGATTTGTTCTTGTTGTCATCATGGACGAACCACAACCTGATAACATCGACGAAATCCTTGCGGGGAACACTGTCGTGCCTGTCGCCGCCGAAATGATCATGCGCCTCAGCCCAATCCTCGGCATTCGGCCAAGCAAAAACGATGGTATCCTGCATGTTGCCAGCCTGCAGTGATGGTGCGCTCGTCCGGCTCTGCTGATGGCCCGGCTGCCCGCCACACGCTTGCCAGTCTTGGACTGATATCTGACACCGCCAGTGCTTCTGTCGGAACCCATGCATCCATCAAGGGGCTGGCACTTGCCAGCCACGCCGTGCAGGATGGTTATCTTTTTGCAGCTTTGCCCGGAACGGTAACCCACGGGGCCCGCTATGCCGTTGATGCCAGTGAGCGGGGGGCGGTGGCGGTCCTGACCGATTCCGATGGAGAGTCCCTCATCCGGTCGGCATCAACTCCGGTCACCATACCCATAATAACAGTCGCTGATCCACGCTCCACCCTCGCAGCTCTGGCTGCGCGCTGGTATGGACAGGCACCCGGGACGCTCGTTGCTGTGACGGGCACCAATGGCAAGACCAGCGTTGTCGACATGTGTCGCCAAATCTGGGAACATCAGGGCTGTGAGGCTGCAACACTGGGCACCACAGGCATAACCGGGCGCTGTTCTGCCGGCACAGGATTGACAACGCCCGATCCGCTGACGCTCCACAGGCATCTTCATGCCATGAGCCGTGCAGGTGTGACCCATCTCGCCATGGAAGCATCTTCGCATGGATTGGACCAGGCCCGGCTTGATGGTCTGCGTTTCGATGCGGCTGCATTTACCAATCTCTCACATGATCATCTCGACTATCACGGAACCGTTGAGGCCTATCGGGCCGCCAAGCAGATCCTGTTCACGCGTTTGCTGTCCGATGATGGGACCGCTGTTCTCTGGATGGATGATCCGCACAGTCAATCCATGTTGAAGGCAGTACGCTCCCGCAATGACAGGATCATCAAGGTGGGCTGCGAAGTTGGCGATCTCCGGATTATCAGCATCCGGCCGACGTACACGGGTCAGGATATCCGATTTGCCTGGCGGGGCGCGCCCTATGAATGTCGGCTTGACCTGCTTGGCGGTTTTCAGATTCACAACCTCCTGGTGGCGGTCGCCATGACGATTGCGACCGGGCTGGAGCCCGAATCGGCGTTTTCCTCGCTGGAATCGATCCGGGCCGTTCCCGGTCGCATGGACTGTGTCGCACAGCGTGCAAACCGCTCAACCCTCATCGTTGATTTTGCCCACACGCCGGCTGCACTCAAGTCGGTACTGAAGGAATTGCGCCGGCATTTCCGGGGCGATCTCCATCTGGTTTTTGGGGCTGGTGGTGATCGGGACAAAGAGAAGCGGGTCTTGATGGGCCGTGTCGCGGCCCGGCATGCCGATCATGTCACGGTCACCGATGACAATCCCCGTCATGAAAGATCTTCCGACATCCGTGCGGCCATTCTTGCCGGCTGTCCAGAGGCTGATGAGATTCCGGATCGGGCGGAGGCCATTCTGTGTTCTGCCGCCCGTCTCGGACCGGGTGATGTCCTGCTGATCGCCGGCAAGGGCCATGAAACCGGGCAGATCATCGGTGATACGGTCATTCCGTTCGATGACAGGGAACAGGCCAGCATGGCTGCGAGGCTGCTTGATGGCAAGGCTGTCTGATGCTTTGGACCCATGAGGATGCCGTCCGTGCGACCGGGGGCACGACAACCGCCCCCTGGCAGGCGACAGGCATATCAATTGACACCCGCAATTTGCAACCGGGAGATCTCTTTGTTGCCCTGCGGGATCAACGGGATGGGCATGACTATGTTGCGGCAGCCTTCGCTGCCGGAGCGGCAGCTGCCCTCATCTCCAATATGGATATCCCGGCCCCGGCCGGCGCGCCGCTTCTGGTCGTTCCCGATGTGCAGGTCGCCCTTGAGGCACTGGCGCGGGACCGCCGTGCCAGGACGCGCTGCTGCGTCCTGGCCGTGACCGGGTCGGTTGGCAAAACATCCTGCAAAGACATGCTGCGCCTGGCCCTGGACGGTCAGGGCGCG
>JAPOSK010000274.1 GCA_026709725.1 Paracoccaceae bacterium
ATGATCGGCTGGCCCGGTTCCAGACTGAAGTGGCAGATGCACAGCAGAACAGTCAGGCGGACCGGAAGGGCCGCCTGCAATCCGTCGACAGGCAGGAACTTGAGGCGGCAAAGACTCGCGCGGAGAAGGCACGCAGGGACTTTAATGAACGGCAGATGGCTGCCGTGACCCTGCAGCGGGAACATGACAGTGTTGGACGGTGTCTCAAGGACATGGATGGAGAGATCGCAACCTGGCAAAAGCGGAACGAACAGGCCCTGTCCCGCATTGCCGATCTTGAGAAACGTCGCGAACAGATCGATCGTGAACACAGGCAGGCTTCACAGTTGCCTGATCGGTTGGAGGAAATCCGTGTCACGTTGCTGGAGGCGATGGCAGCGCAGGAAACCGCTGCCAGAGATCTGGCCGATGCGATTGCCCTTGCCGAAACCCGCTTCCAAGATGTGACAAAAAATGAGCAGGATGTATCCCGGCAATTGCAGCAGGTTCGCGAAGACATGGTACGATTCGAGATGCGGCACGAATCAGCCCGATCAGACCTTGCGGCTGCCATTGAGGCAATCCGGGAAACGAAATCCGGGACTCCTGAGGCACTGGCTGAATTGGTCAAATCAATTGACAGAATCCCGGAGAGCCTGAGTGCGATCGACGAGGAAATCGCCAGACTTCGACACCGGCGTGAATCGATTGGCGCGGTCAATCTGCGGGCCGTGCAGGATATGCAGGATCTTGAAACGGAAAAAGCATCAATTGTTCGTGAAAAAGAGGAGCTGGAGGCTGCTATCAGGAAGATCCGCGGGAGTGTCGCCAATCTGAACCGCGAGGGCAGAAGCCGTCTGCATGACGCATTCGAGAATGTCCGGAAGAATTTCCATAGACTGATCACCAGCCTCGTTGAGGGCGGAACAGCCGAGCTGGAACTGATCGAGGGTGACGATCCACTGCGCAGTGGTCTGGAGATCCGGTGTCACCCACCCGGGAAACGACAGACCACACTCGGACTGATGTCAGGCGGGGAACAGACCCTGACGTCCATCGCCCTGATTTTTGCTTTTTTCCTGACCAATCCGGCACCGGTCAGTGTCCTTGATGAGATCGATGCCCAACTTGACGATGCCAATGTGCTCCGGCTTTGCAATCTCCTTGATACGATGGTCCGAAAGACAGGAACACGGTTCGTGATTGTCACGCATAATGCCGTCACAATGAGTCGGATGTCCCGGCTCTATGGAGTGACCATGCAGGAAAAAGGCGTCAGCCAACTCGTCTATGTCGATCTCGGGGAAGCCGAACGCCTCGCGGCCTGATGGTCAACTCCATATCAATCAGGCCCCACACCAAAAAATCGCAGGGCGTAGACCATCTCAGGACCCTGACTCCAGACTGGAAAGCAACTCTGCCGTGGGCCACGAGTCGGCAATTTGATCCAGACGGACCTGCTCGCTGCGGACGGCAGCCCTGGTCTTGGCACCGATGATGCCATCAATCGGACCCACATCGTGACCCCTCCCGGCAAGAAGTGTCTGAAGACGGATTGTGTCATCAAGTGAAAGTTGGGGTGCTGCTGCCCCTTCCCGATACATATCCTCGCCGGAGAGCAGGGTGGCAAAAAATGCTGAAGTCAGGGCGTAGACAAGCGAACGGTTCCATTTGAGATAGATCAGGAAGTTGCGGGTCGCCAGAAAGGCTGGTCCCTTGTGCCCGTGCGGCAGTACGAGAGCGGCTGTGGTCCCTTGGTTCGGCACCATGCTGCTGCGGATGGTGACACCCTGCCGGGCCCATTCACTGATGGGCTTGAAGATGTCAAGTCCCGTTGTCTTCCAGTCAAGATCATCAGGAACATCAACCTCAATGAGCCAGGGTTGATCCCTGACCCAACCATGATGCTGAAGGACATTGCCGGCTGTCATCAGGGCGTCACCAACCGATGCGGAGACATCAACCCGTCCGTTGCGATCGTGATCGATTCCGTGCACAACAAGATCCGCTGGCAGCATCTGAATCATGCCGATTTCACCTGCCCAGGCCCCGGTGGTCCTGACCGGATCAAAGTCGCCCCGCTCAAAGAGATGCAGGGCCGCAAAGAGGTGGGGCTGAAACAAACCGGGACGCCGACAGTCGTGTGAGAGGGTCAACAGGGCATTCAGGGTATTAAAGTCTCCCTGGACAAGCCCATAGTCGGTTTCGAGTGCCATCAGTGACAACAGAACACCCGGCTGGATACCAAATCTGTCCTGAACCTCGGCAAGAATGCGCCCATGGGTGTCGGCAAATTCCCGTCCTTTGACAATGCGGTATTCATTCATCACCAACTGCGAGAATTCGATGAAGGGTTTCCGAAAGATTCCCTGATTCCGATCCATGCGCAGCACATCCGGGTCCCGGGCTGCACTCTGGAAGAACCGCGCAATCGTATCCCGGGCATGTCCACGCCGGTGTGCCTCATTTTTCACTTTCCCGAGAAACGTCTCAAACGGGCCGCCACAGGGAATGATCACCGCATTTGCATCGCTGGCCTCAGTCGGGACAGACATCACCGCAAGCAGCCGAATACAAAGCCTGAAATAGTTCTGCGTTAAGCATTACATGCCAAAGGTTTCG
>JAPOSK010000199.1:0-996 GCA_026709725.1 Paracoccaceae bacterium
CGGCGCGAAACCCCCGTTCTGCCAGAACCTCAGTACCGTAAGCCCCAGCGCCGCCTGTTCGCAGCCCGGGTACAGGTCGAGGAGGTCGTGGGGGCCGAATTCGTCCTGATAGATGACGCGCAAATCCCGGATATCGAAAAACTTCCTGATGAGCGGAATCGCCACCCTCGTGCGCGAGCAACTGTCGTAGTCAATGAAGTGGAAGGTTGCCTGCTCCGCCTCGTTGGAAGGCGGCGCGTCCACCAGGATATTGATCGCCTGGGGGTCGCGGTGGCGAATGCCGGCGCTGTGCATCCGGTGCAGTTCCCGCGCCAGTTTGCGCTTGACCGCTTCCAGCAGTCGTTCGGCATCGCCGCGGTTGCTCTCCCTGATGGCGCGGCAGAAGTCGTCGAGTGACCGGTCAGCCGCTATCTTTTCATACAGAAAGACGCTGCTCCCGCCGAACAGACCTTTTTGCTTCCAACTCCACCACGCGAGCGGCCTGGCAACGGGCAGTCCCGCCCGCCGCATCGCCAGGCAGCAGAGAAAGGCGTTGCGGTTGTAGTCTCTTCCCATCAGTTGGCGAACCAGCAAATCCGCCTTCCGCCCGCGCCGGTAACGCGGGTCAATCCGGAAGACTTTCATGATGACTTCGCTCGCCGTCACCGGCAGGCGAAACCCGTACAGTTTGTTGCGCCGCCGCCCGTGGCGCTTGAGCCGGTACGACTCGCCGATATAACGCTCAAAGCCGCGCTCCGCTATCCACTCTCCAAGCGCCCGCGCCTGCGGCACATCAGCCACCAGATAACGCCCCGCCGCCCAGACACCGCGAACAACCCCGCTGTCTTTCATGCCGTCATGCCCGGATGATTTTTCCGCCGACAAAACGGACAGCCGGGTGCTGAACCTGTTCATGGCCTTTCATGCTGTCACGCCCGGATGACTTCCCCGCCCCACAGTTTTTCCAGAAAGTCGGACCAGTGAAGGCAGTGAACGCCGTTTCGCAAAATGGCGGTC
>JAPOSK010000199.1:1006-2591 GCA_026709725.1 Paracoccaceae bacterium
CGAGGAAAAACTTCTCCACGATTCCCTCTTCTTTCAGCGCCGTGAGGCCCTTCAAGTCTTCCCGGGCCACTCTGCGCGTGGACTTAATCTCAATCGCGGCCTCGTCATCCGCCACCAGATCCACTTCATAGCCCGCTGTCGTGCGCCAGTAGTGCAGCGGAAGGTGCAACCGCCGGTAACTGATATATGCCCGGACTTCGTTGACAAGCCAGGTTTCAAGGAAGTTGCCGAAAATATCGGAATTTCTTTCCAGGGTTTTCATGCCGTTGAGAGCGGCCAGAACCCCGGTGTCAAAGAAATGAAATTTAGAGGTGCTTACCGCTTTTCGTTTTGTGGATTTGCTCAAGGGTTCAAGCACCATGCCGATAAAGGTTTCCTGCAATATCGAGTAATACTCACGGATTGTGCTCGGCGGCATCGCATAATCCCGCCCGAGTTTGTCAAAATTCAGAACTTTGCCGTTGGTCAGGGCGGCGGCTTTCAGAAATCTGGAAAACTGCGGAATTTTTCTGACCAGGCCCTCCATCTGGATTTCCTGCTCGATGTAATTTGTCACATATGCCTGCAGTTGCAATTTTTTGCGCGGTTCACTACTCAGGTAAACAGCAGGCAGGCCACCGTAGCGCAGATGGCGGCTCAGGTGGAAGTCCGGTATTTCCTTCCAGGTCAGGGGATGCAGGTTCTGGTTCCAGGCTCTGCCGGCGAGGAGGTTGACCCCACGGCGGTAAAGTTTGCGGGCAGAACTGCCAGTCAGCAGAAACTTCCACCCCTTGCTCTCAATGAGTCTGTGCGTTTCGTCGAGCAAAGATGGAAGTTTCTGTATCTCGTCAATAACAACGAATACGGGCTCGTTGGGCCTTGTGATTTGCTCGTGCACCATGTCTTCCAGATCCGAAGGGCTGGTAGAGAGCGTCAGATAAGTATCGGAGTGCAGCAGGTCGCAAAAGGCCGCTTTTCCGCCGAGTTGCTCTCGCGCCAGAAAGGTTTTGCCGGTGCCGCGCGGCCCGAAAAGAAAGTGAGATTTTTGGGCCAGCAGCCCTGGTAAATCAACGCTTCGTTTCAGTTTCATATTTGTGAGACTAGCACAGATTGTCAGAAATCCACGGTACTACTGTGGATTTCTCTGTAAAATCCGCGGTACTGCCGTGGATTATCATATTTTTTTGCTTATGTCATTCTCTTCTCTATAATGTCACACTATACCAATAGAAAAATATGAAAATATCCATTTATGTCATTTTATTTTGTGCTAAAGTCAGGACTCATTTGGAATCAAGTCAACTCTATTCAAGGAGGAACTTATGAAAATCAAACCAGAAAGATTGAAAGAACTGCGGCGGGATGTGAAAGAGTGGTCTCGGCAAAAACTCGCTGCTGAGTCCAAAGTCTCAGCTCGTCAAATTGCGCGTATTGAGTCCTCGGCGGCGAGCGTGACTGTGCGCTCGACTACCGCGAAACGGCTGGCTCGTGCATTTGATGTCAGTGAAGAAGTGCTTGGTGGCAACGAGCCTGTTGATACTGCACGTTTGACCCCCATGCAACGGCAAGCCAGTAAATTGGGCGCCAATGCAGATGCACTCAGCGG
>JAPOSK010000557.1 GCA_026709725.1 Paracoccaceae bacterium
TGCGGACTGCGAGGTTGGTGCCCCCGGCACAGCGGCATTTGATGCCACTGTGTTCGCATCCGAACGGACAGGGGATCAGGTCCTGGTCACCCTGCGGCTGACGGGGTCGTCAGTGGTGGTCAAGATGCCGAAGGAATTTGAGATCAGAACCGACGCCAGCGCCGGGGTTGCCATCAACAGTGATCATCTCTACATCTTTGACGGCGAAAGCGGCATGCGCATCCGCCCCGGATGAGCAAGGCCCCGGGAGCAATCACCGCAAACCAAGCCCGGTCATCTCCTGCCAGAATTCCGCCGGGAGTGCGCTGGCCTCATCCATCCAGTGCAGGCATTGGCGCAACTCGGCCCGGGACGCACAGCCCAGAAGCATGCTGGTAACGGCATCATGGCGACGGGGAAAGGCCAGCGCAGCACACGGTAGCGGGATGTCATAACGGCCGCATGCCTTATTGATGCGGCTGACCCCGTCACGCACATCCCCCGGCACCGGCCCGTAGTTCCACCGGGCGTCCGTGCTCGTGCAGTCAGCCAGGATGCCCGAATTGAAGACACCGCCGACGATAACCTTCACATCCTGTGCAAGACAGAGCGGGAGCA
Organism: Paracoccaceae bacterium; assembly: GCA_026709725.1. Taxonomy (GTDB): domain Bacteria; phylum Pseudomonadota; class Alphaproteobacteria; order Rhodobacterales; family Rhodobacteraceae; genus MPNP01. The sequence goes on from JAPOSK010000557.1 coordinate 598, forward strand.
GATGTGCTTCCGCTGTCCGGTCAAGCAGCGTGTAGCGGCCGGCCAGCAGCAGGATGTCCAGCGGCATGGTCCCGATCAGCGCTTCACTGATCGCGACCTCATTCACACCGATCCCGACCGCACGGATCTCACCGGAGCCTGCAAGTTCGTCCAGTGCCCGTGCACCACTCTCCAACAATTGCCATGTGTAAAGGTCCGCCTTGTCGCCATGGGTGTCGCGGCCAATGTCATGCACAAGCAGAATATCAATCCTGTTCAACCCCAGGCGCTGATAACTGTCCTCGACCGACCGCATGATCCCGTCATAGGTGTAGTCGTATGTCTGGTTGAATGGCAGCGGCGATGCGTATGAATTCAGCGAGTCAAGATGCGTTTCTGATCGTGTCAGCAACCGCCCGACTTTTGTCGACAGAATCCAGGATTCGGAATCCCTGCTGCGCAGGAAGTCGCCGAGAATTCGCTCCGCACGCCCCTGACCATAATGCGGAGCTGTGTCAAAATAACGAAGACCCGCCTCCCAGGCTTCCTCCAGCATGGCAAACGCCTCACCGGCCTCGACCTCGGAATAAAGCCCGCCCATCGGTGCAGTCCCAAAGCCGAGAGCGGGAAGGTCTTTTCCATTCAGCACATCGTTCTCCATCTGCAGAACACCCGCCGGCACATCATACACTGCGGGCAGTCAACCATCGACACTGAACTGCACCCGTCCCACAACGGTTTGCAACGGCCCTTGACCCAGCGTGTACATTCATTCACGTTGTTCCTCAACAGTCCAGAAGAAGAGTGAACGGCCGTCCATGCCATGGCATGGATCCAGCGGTGATGACGGTCTTTCAACAGGATGCGGGGGGATCATTCCATACCGACCGAAAGCCGCGGCCATCTTCGGGTTGAGGGAGCTCACACCGTTCATGGACAAGGCGTGCATCAACAGCACGAAAGCCTGTTGTAACCAGGGCACCAATGCAGGTCTCTGCTGATATCTGTTGCATTCCGATCTGCATAATGCGGAACGGTATGGCATGAGATCAGAGGGGAGTCAGGTGTGTGTTGTCGATAGGGGCCTGATCCCCCGAACAGATTCTTCCCCTGTCCCGAGATGAGGATACGCAAAGCAGGCAGGGTCAGTTCGCTCAGCGTGAAGGCTTGCGGAATACAGGTCGGGTGATGATGCCGATGATCGTCGAAGGCTTGCCTCGCGGTGACATCCGGGGCCTTCGAGTGATTGCTGTTTCCATCACCACCCCTGAAACATGGGGAAACCGATACCCATGACATCACAGGATGGAGACAGCTCCTCAGGGGTTGGTCACTGAATGCCGTGAGTGGGCGGTGGACGATTTCAATCCTCCCTCCGGTTCTCGCTTGCCACACAGACGCGGCATGACCATCGGGTCAATGCAGGGCGGGTCATCGCCGGCGACCGGTTTCAAGGTTCTGTTCACGCCATGATTCCACAGAAACGTTCAGAGGCTCCCTCCAGAGGTCGCAAGCGATGCCCGGATATGGCATATTCGCAAAAATTCAAAAACCCGAGGAGACAAAATGAAAGCCATCGTCACCGGCGCAAGCAGTGGAATTGGGGCCACGACGGTCCGGGAACTCTCAGCCGCCAATTATGAAGTTCTGGCCATCGCCCGGCGTCAGGACCGGCTGGCCGAACTCGAAGATCGTCACAATATCCGGACGGTGTCAGCAGATGTTCGCGACATTGCAAGACTGGAGCGTGAGTTTGAAGACTTCGCACCGGATCTGCTCATCAACAATGCCGGCGTTGGGCATGGCATTGCCGGTCTGTCAAATCTTGACCCCAAAATCGTGCAGGAAGCCATTGATATCAATATCACGGCACTCGTGCAGTTGACGGGAGCCGTCCTTCCCGGCATGCTCAACCGCGGACGGGGCCATATTGTCAATATCGGCTCGATTTCCGGGACCCAAACGGCTGAAGCCCCATGCGTCCGGTATGGTCGGAAGCCTTTTGAGTTC
>JAPOSK010000266.1 GCA_026709725.1 Paracoccaceae bacterium
ATACCAAATCGTAGGTTTTAGAATCCAAACCACCGTCGTATTCATAAGGAAAATACAGATATTTATCGCTATACTGCAACATGGGTGTGATAGTCTATTTATCTAAATGGTTCCATAAGTGTTCTATGCCGACCTGCCATCATTCTTGCTTTTTTTTCAACAAAGCCTTTCGTATCCCCCATTCCCCTTTGAAAATAAACATGTTATTTCTCCGTTTGGGGAAAATTTTAACTAATGCATGCCGCATAATATTCTTCTCCACCGAATAGAGTAAGTCGTTATCTATGACTTCCTGCTCTACAAACTGCTCTCTAAGCTCCTTAAAATCAGTATATCTATATACATCGTATTTGCTTTTCAAAAAGTTAAAATAATCAGGTTCTGCTATGTTTGACATAATGTATAGCGGCAAGTTCCCAATACTGTCTTTATATGCCATTGCAATGGTTCTGCTTAAACTTTCTTTTAATGTCTGAGACTGCTGCTCAAGCAACTTTGAAGCATGCTTAGTATTCCTTACATAACGCACATGTACGCACGCATAACAACCTGAGTTCTTGAAAAATTGTTTTCTTTCTCTCCGGTATCTAGGTAAAAAGTTATGCAACATATTAGATAGGGTATTCATTCCCACCAAAGTTGTTCCGAAATAGCCGAGTACTATCTCTGTTAAATCATTTACTTCCTTAGAGGGGGGAAATATCGTGAACAATGAAGAGTCATGATGAAAATTACCTCTACTATTAAATTTCAACTTATTGATAGAACTAATTGGGGGGTCGCGCTTTTTGAGCGATGACAAATCTTCATCTTTTAGTAGACAGATTATAGGATATTGGTCATTCTCCTTATCGTGAACTTGTTCACTACTAATAAAACGTACCTGTCTCTTAGAATACAGACTAAAATCAAAATCCCTTTCGTACACATATTGTAAAGTGCCAGGGATTCTCTTCACAGCCCCGTTAGGTTTTGCTCTCAGTATCTTTGTTGCTGACAAATCAATATACTTATCCCAATTAATAACTGCATCCTTTTCTATATTATCCAACCTATGATTTTTAGAAGTTGCCATTTCTTTTATAATAGGAACTCTTCTCATAGATAAAGCGGCATTGATAATTATTTCCAAATCCCAAAGATTTGAGTCCAGTCCTCCTCCTCTGCCATACGGAATATAGAGATATTTTTCTGGGTGCTGTAACATTTTTAAGCTTTGGGGGAAGTGATAACAGTTTATTTTTTATATTTACTGGAACGGTCTTCGTGCCATACTGAGCATTGGGAGTCGGCTTCAAAAAACGATAGCTGGACAACGCCTTTGGAAGTAACCAAGTTCTTAGTAGTATTGAAGCCAACAATGTTAGTTAGGATATGGCTCGTCGGTTTTTTGTTAGTCTGTGACATCATATATTGAGACCTTTGAGATTCCATTTTCCTTTGAAAACAAACATGTTATTTTTCCGTACGGGGAAAATTTTAACCAACGCATGTCGCATAATATTATTCTCCACCGAATAGAGTAAGTCGTGATCTATGACCTCCTGCTCTACAAACCGCTCTCTAAGTTCCTTAAAATCAGTATATCTATATACATCGTATTTTCTTTTCAAAAAGTTAAAATAATCGGGTTCTGCTATGTTTGACATAATATATAGCGGCAAGCCTTGAACACTTTGTTTATAGGCTATTTTAATGGTTTTTTTTAAACTTTTTTTTAATGCCGAGGACTGCTGCTTAAGTAGGACTGAAGCATGCTCGGCATTAATTCCATACCTCACATGTACGCACGCATAACTACCTGAGTTCCTTAAAAATTTGTCCTTTTGTTCCCGATATCTAGGTAAAAAATGATTTAGCATATGACATAGAGTATTCATTCCTGCCAGGGTTGTTCCGAAGTGGCCGAGTACTATCTCTGTTAAATCATTTACTTCCTTAGAGGGGGGAAATATTATGAAAAATGAAGGGTCATAATGAGAATCAACTCTACGACCAAATTTCAACTTATTGAGAGAACCAATCGGCTTTTTGAGCGATGACAAATCTTTATCTTTTAGTAGACAGATTATCGGATAACGATCATTCTCCTTATCGTGAACTTGTTCACTATTGATAAAACGTATTTGGTTCTTAGAATACAGGTTGAAATTAAAATCCCTTTCGTAGACATATTGTAAAGTGTGAGGGATTTCCTTTGATGCTCCGCTAGGTTCTGTCTTCAGTATCTTTGCTTTTGATAAATCAATATATTTATCCCAATTAATAGATGTATCTTGTTCCATGTTATCCGACCTATTAAACCTATAAATCTGCATTTCCTTTATAATGGGAATTCTATTCATAGATAAAGCAGCATTGATAATTATTTCCAAATCCCAGAGCTTTGAGTCCAATCCTCCACCTCTGACATACGGAAGATAGAGATATTTTTCTGGGTGCTGCAACATTTTTAGGCTTTGGGTAAAGTGACACCAGTTTGTTTTTGATATTTACCGGCGCGGTCTTTGTACGATACTGAGCATTGGGAATCGGCTTCAAAAAACAATAGCTGTGCAACACCCTCACCAGCGTAGA
>JAPOSK010000400.1 GCA_026709725.1 Paracoccaceae bacterium
GGACGGAGCCGGCTGAGAACCAGAGAGGATCGCCGGTGACGAGCATGACCACCGGTGTGCAGTCCGGACCACGATAGGGTTCGATGCTGGACTCGATCGATGCGTATTCCTCGCGCCATGGGATAACCCTGGCGGAAAAGCCATCGGCAAAACCATGGTACCGTTCCGGGCATATGATGGTTCTTGCAGCCTTCAGGCTCTCCAGTGCCATTGGCGACAGCCCCGCTCCCAGCGCTGGACCGATTCCCACAATATGCAGCCAGGCGCTCATGATCCCTCCGCCCCTGTGAGTGATGCGTTGCTCTGGCCAGCAGTCATTCGAACCAGGGCATTCATGGCGGCGGCGGCCATCGCCGAGCCGCCCCGGGTCCCCCGGACGGTGAAGTATGGCGTCGGGACGGGATGCCTGATCAGGGCTTCCTTGCTTTCCGCTGCGCCGACGAACCAAACGGTGATGCCGATGATGACAGCAGGTCTTGCGGCACCCGATCGGATTGCATCAAGCAGTTTGAAGAGTGCGGTTGGCGCATTGCCGATCACGATGATCGCCCCGCCGAGCTGCGATTGCCAGACATCGATGGCCGCCGCCGAGCGGGTTGTCCGGTGTTCTCTTGCATGCCGGTCCACATCGGCATGATCAAGCATCACGCGGATTTGATCACGTCTGAATTGCAGCGATGGGGTCAGTCCGGCGGCGACCATGTCACTGTCGCAATAGATCCTGCATCGCCTGATGAGAGCATGCTGTCCGGCAGCGACAAAATCGTCGGAATATGCGACGTCATCAACGAGATCGAGCATACCGGCAGCATGCACAACCCTTTCGATGATCGGGATGACGCCGGGGCTGTGGTCGCCCGGGTCCATCCGGGATCGGATGTGAGCGAAGCTCTTTCGCACGATTTCCTCAGGGTCGACGATTCTGGTCAAGACGGTTGCTTGAGTGTCTTGCGAACACTTTCCGGGCCGAGCGGGTGTTCCGAAAACGGGTAGACCGGATGATGATGGTCGTGATGATGATCCGGGTGATGATGGTGTATCTGATCAAGACGACAGGCACCTGTGCAGAATGTCCCGCAGAGTTCACAGTCCTCAACATGTGATCCGGGCGCGCTGGCACCCTGGCCTTCAACATGATGATGATGACTTTCCTGCGGCGTTCCCACTTCGTGCCCGAAGCCGAGAACCCGGCTTCGGTATTTGCAGAGCATGCAGTTCATCGCCACATCCCCATCAATGATCTCCCGGGCACGGTCGGCAAATGTTTCGGGAACGCGGGGGTGGTCGCCAAGATACCCTGCCTTCACCATCTGCAGATCCGGGTGCTCTGCTGCAACCTGATCCGTGAATCCATAGATTCGATCAATGAGAATCCCGCCAAAGAGAAAGTAGGGAAAGACGAGAATTCGTTCAAAGCCGAGTTTGGCGGTGTGCTGGAGGCATGGTTCAACAAGGGGGAATGTGACACCGGAATATCCCAGTTCGCACCAGCCAAATCCCATGCCCTCCCAGAGCATCCGGCTGAGTTTGGCAATGTTGCCGTTTGCATCGGGGTCAGAAGCACCCCGACCGATCACAACCAGGCATGTCCGTTCCCGGGGAACGAATCCGCGATCATGATTGGCCTGCTCCTCCGCTGCGGTAATTCTGTGCGCAGATGCCTCCAGCAATTTGGGATCAAGACCAAGCTCCCGACCATAAGCGACCGAAATCCTGTGTTTGGCCGAATAGGTGTTGAGAACAGCGGGGATATCATTCTTGGCATGCATGGCGGCAAACAGCATGCCGGGCACGGCAAGGATACGATTGCAGCCCCTGGCCTGCAGTTCCTCAAGGCCTTTATGGATAACCGGATTGGCAAATTCGAGATAGCCGTGGGCGACAGGCCAGTCCGGCAGATGGGCAGGGACCTCCCTGACCATTGCGGCAAATTCCGCAACCGCGGATTCAGACCGTGAGCCATGACCGCAGATGAGAACACCGATTGAATCCATAGCTGTCCTTGCTGTTCCGGGATCCTGACACCCCTGCATCAGAGACAAGGGGGAAACGCGCCGACTCCGCCGCCGGGGCACTATGCAAATGCCATCCGGCAGAGTCAATTTGTCATCACTTTCCATTCCGCCCAAACGGTTTGTGGTTTCACAATCGCGATCAGGTGCCCAGTGATCAACCCCATCCTGCGACCTTCTTTCCTGCTTTTGATCAGGAACAGGTCAGGATGTTATCGGCTGCATCTGAACCATGGAATGAGAAGAGCACATGGATAATCCGCACGCCGCACGACGATCACAAGGGCAATGATGGACAGGATTCAAGACATCATCAGAAATACCTGCGTCGGAACAAGTGTACCGACCTCATTGCCCCCGTTGCAACTCAGACCGAAAGTGGTGGGGCAGGATTGTGAACTTCACAAAATACATGACGACCCTCCTGCACGGGTCCGCGCGGCACCGGCACCCCTCTGCATTGATGCAGCTCCAGCCCGCCACCGGCCCGGCACTGGCAGCCCGAGCCCCCGATGACAGCCACTCACTCCGCCCCCCGCCGGGCCCCGAACGCCCCGACCATCG
>JAPOSK010000553.1 GCA_026709725.1 Paracoccaceae bacterium
CCCATGGGACATCGACAATGGCTGATCCGATTGAGCTTGAGGCGATTGCAAGAGTCTGTGGGGGCAAGACCGAAACCGTCAGCATTTCCTCCACCAAATCATCAACAGGGCATCTGCTCGGTGCGGCAGGAGCTATAGAGGCCATTATCTGCACATTGGCCATCCGTGACCAGATCGTGCCGCCAACAATCAATCTTGAAAATCCGGTTGTTGGCCCGGAGTTTGACCTGGTTCCCAATGCAGCAAGAGAACGAAGTGTTGGTTTGGCCATGTCAAATTCCTTCGGATTCGGTGGCTCAAACGCAAGTCTGGTCATGGCCGCTCTGTGAGATTCTTCAGCTCCGCGCTAGTCTCTGTTGCGGCACTCCTGACGTTTGCCGGCGGCGTCGCCGTTGTGCTCCTCTGGGTGATTCATTACGAATTTCGCAATGAAGGGCCCACCACCACCCACCAGGTGTTTTCCATAGCCCCGAAGACAACATTCCGGGCCGCGGCACATGATCTTGCCGAGTCGGATCTGATCACCAGTGCCCTTGTTTTCCGCTTCGGTGCAAGACTTGCCGGCAATGATCGTCCCATCCAGACCGGGAGTTTCTTCCTGCCGGCCCGGTCGTCAATGCAGGACATTCTGGACATTCTCACCGCACCTGATGAAGGTGGGCCCCGTTACCGGGTGACGGCCCGCCTCAGTGCGCACGGTGGTACCGTTCTTGTCAGGGATCGGCATGGTGAAAAACTTGCATTGCCGGAGTCAGACCGTTTTGCTTTCGGTGAAGATCCGGTCGCTCTCTATGTTCAGGCGACTGAATCGGACCTCTATACCGCGTATTCGGTGTCGATCATCGAGGGCCTGACCTCCTGGCAGATTGTCGAGGGCCTCAAGGATGTTCCGTTTCTTGATGGAGAGATTTCCACATTGCCGGCTGAGGGCAGTCTGGCCCCTGACACCTATTATGTTCTCCCGATGAGTGATCCTGCCGAGCTGATCGCGCGCATGACGGAAATGCAGACCCGAATCCTGGAAGAGGAATGGTCCAAACGTGCACCGAACCTGCCTCTGGCAACACCCGCCGACGCACTGATTCTGGCATCCATCATCGAAAAGGAAACCGGGGTTGTCGCTGAGAGGGCAAAGATTGCATCGGTCTTTGTCAATCGTCTGCATGAGAACATGCGCCTTCAGGCTGACCCAACGGTTATCTATGGTGTGACCGAAGGCAAACGGCCGCTTGATCGTGGCCTGCGCAAGAGTGAGTTGCGGCGCGATTTTCCTCACAACACCTATGTCCACAAGGGTCTGCCGCCGACGCCAATTGCCAATCCGGGGCGCATGGCCATTCATGCCGCCCTGAATCCGGCAGACAGCAGCTATTATTATTTTGTGGCTGATGGGGCAGGGGGGCATGCCTTTGCCGAGAGCTATGCTGAACATCAGGTCAATGTGGCTGCCTGGCGCAAACTGAATCGCTGAGGCATTTGAAAAATACCGACAAGAGCCTACATATGATGCCACTGGTCTGGAGAAATGCTGACAGAGCATTGAATTGGAGAATGAATCCTTGACACTGGCACCATTGGCAACCGAGGATGGTGATGCCGTCTGGTCACGCATCCGAAGGGAGGCCGAAGAGATTTCCCGATCTGAACCACTGCTTGCAGGCTTCGTTCAATCAAGCATTCTCCATCATGCGACGTTTGATCTTGCGCTCGCATTCCGGTTCTCTCTCAAACTGGCATCCGGTGAACTCTCCGAGCAGCTGTTGCGGGAATTCGCCGAGACCGCCCACTGCGCCGACCCCGGACTCGGGGATGCCGCACGGGCCGATGTCATTGCAGTCTATGATCGGGATCCGGCCTGTCACACATTCTGCCAGCCGCTCCTCTACTTCAAGGGGTTTCAGGCGCTGCAATGCCACCGGATTGCCAATTATCTCTGGAACAATGACCGGCGGGACATTGCGCTCTATATCCAGATGCGGGTCTCCGAGGTTTTCGGTGTCGATATTCACCCCGCAGCGACGATTGGCCATGGCATATTGATTGACCATGCACATTCCATTGTCATTGGTGAAACCGCCGCCATCGGCAATAACGTTTCCATGCTTCATTCAGTCACGCTTGGCGGGACGGGCAAGGAGGACGGTGATCGGCATCCAAAGATATGCAGTGGCGTTCTTCTTGGGGCCGGCGCCAAGGTGCTTGGCAACATCACAATCGGGCAATGCTCGCGTGTTGCCGCCGGTTCCGTGGTGCTGAATGATGTTCCGCCCAACAAGACCGTTGCCGGTGTTCCTGCCCGTATTGTCGGTGAGTCAGGCTGTGAGGAGCCATCGGAAACCATGGATCAGTATTTTCATCCCAGTGCCTGACATCCACAGGACTTCCCTTCGAAACTGAAAAAGCGGGGCCACCCGCTTGCCGTGACCGGCCCCGGCTTATCAGAATCGGGACCCCGGCATCATCCGTGGTCCAGCCATGCAACCATCATGGCCGCTGATCGTCATGGCATCGGGCCCGCCACCCCGGGACAACAATCAATCAGGTCATCCCGGACATTGCCTCCTGCCTGTCAGGG
>JAPOSK010000124.1 GCA_026709725.1 Paracoccaceae bacterium
GAAAACACCGATATGGAACCGAATCAGGCACCTGCGATCCGCGGGCATCATCAGGCGTTTCTCGGTCGAGCTTGATGTGGGGAAACTTGGCTATGACGCATGCTTCTTCGTGCTCGTGCGGACATCGGAGCACGAAGCCGGGTGGCAGAAAAAATTCCTGAATTCCATACGCAAGCGTCCTGAGGTGCTTGAAGCCCATCGGCTGGCGGGTGAGGTCGATTATATTCTCAAGGTCCTGGTGCCCAATGCAAAATCCTATGACGCATTTTACCAGGAGCTCATCAGGGATGTAAAAATATTCAATGTGACCGCCCTGCTTTCCATGGAGGAAATCAAGTCCACGACCAGTCCTCAAATTCCCTAGCATCCTGTCCATTGCCCGGGGTTCTGTTCATGGCGTTCCGGTCCTGAGAGATGCAATTCGAGGAGGGCAGGGGGCGCAGTCAGCTGCGCCGTCTTCGGTTGCGGGCGAGGCAACGGGGTCTGAAGGAAACCTGCCTGCTGCTTGATGGTTTTGCCAGCCAGCGACTGAGCCTCGAAACGCATGAACTGATGGATTCGTTTGATGCGTTGCTTGCGTGGTCTGATCAGGAGATCCTTTCCTGGATACTCATGATTGAACAGCCGCCCGAGCACCTTGGCGGGATCGTGGATGCGATTCGCACGTTCCATACCGAATTCAGGGACCGGGGCCGCTCCCCGGCAACGCCAGAGGGGTCATGATCGCTTGCAGACTCCGGATATCATGTTTGAAATTGGTCATGTAAATCTTTTCCGTCATGAGGATTCAAACCGGGATCGAAACGGAATCAGAAAATGGATAAAATCCTGTCTTTTAACAATTCCAGATCCTATTGACCCGGTCTGGATCATCCGCAGACCGCTGGGCGTCAACGGCTGGCGGCATGGTGACCGGGCCCTGCAGCGTGAATATGACCTCAATTTTCTTCATTCATGAGTTGTAACAGGTTCCCGGTTCTGCTATCCTGGGTCTGAACCCTGGAGGCGGGTCAGATATGAAGAAGATTCACGATGATGCATCGGGGAAGTGAAGCGGACAACGCTGTCGATGAGGATCTGGGCAGCAGGCTGCGCGGTCATCGCGCGAGCATGGGCAAGTCACTGGTTGATATCCAAAATGAAACCGGGTTCCGCCCCTACATCATCCTCGCGATAGAGAGGGGGGACACGAGGGCCTTCGCCAACCCGGGTCTGATCGGTGGATATGTCCGCCAGTATGCCCGCTTTCTCAATCTGGATCCCGATGAAATCTACAGGTCATTCTGCAAAATGACAGGACATGGTGGACAGCTGACCGCCGGTGCGAGAAAGCGGTCGGACTCTCGACCCCTGCGCGATCATGCTTCAGAACAGGGAAACTGGCACTTCAATCGGCGATCCCTGTCCCGCCTGTTTTTTGGCAACTTTTCGATGATCGGTATTGTGACCGCATGTTCCCTGGCCATCTTTTTGACCGCTGCGGGGTATGCCTCTCTGACCCTTTACAACTACTTCAAGCTCATGCCTGTCTCCGACCCCGCGCTGCAAATTGGAATTGGAGGCATTGACCTTGGTGGATCGGAAATTCAGGAGGTGGAAAACAGTGAAACCCTCCCGGAGGTCCGGACCGGATCAGGTGAATTCCCGTCATCGGGATCCCTGACAGTGATCGGTGATTTGCAGCCGGGAGAATGGGTTGACGAGGATCTTCTCATCGCCGATACCCTGCACGGCCAGATCAATGTCGATGCTCTCAACGATTCGTCCGCAACCGTCCCGCTCCCTCTCGAAGAGGGAGACCGGGGGTACACGCCGAACATTGTCAGCAATAACGGGCAGGATCTGCTGCCAATTCTCAACGCGATGAGTCCAACGATCACGAATTCGCCCGTCGAAACCCTGGTCACAATCGGTGACTCCATGGTCGGGGACCCTGATGGAAAGGATGTTTCCGTCAACAGCGGCCCCCTCGGTCCGGAGGCGGTTTCCCTCCACCCTGTTGAGCCGGCCTGGATCCAGGTGATGGATGAGGATGGCAGGGTGTACATCGAGAGAATCCTTGACAGGGGCGAGACGTACAGGATCCCCGAAACCGACAAAACTCTCTACTTGCGGTCAGGGATGTCCGGGTTTGTCTATTTTCAGGTTGGACGGGAATTCTACGGTCCCGCCGGGGATGGTCAGAAGGTTGTGAAGCAGGTCTCCTTGGACCCGGCAGCGATTGCTGACGCCTATGCCGATCGCAGCCTCGGCACCCGTCCGGCTATTCTCCGGATGCTGAATTGATCGCTGCACATGTCTTCAGGGGCTGCAACCAGGGTGCATGATGCGCCCCTGCTTGCGGTGGCATGTTCTGCAGGGCGATCAGACGGTTTTGCAGGGGCTGTCGGCGGGGACCTCGACGGTGCCGTGCTGCCTGAGCGAGATCCGGAAGACGGTGCGATGACTGGAATGAAGTAGGGTGGAATAATGGTGCTACGCAACACGGTTCGTCCATGGCGCAACATTGCAAGGCGGCATTCACGTCAGATCATGGTCGGCAATGTCGCCGTCGGCGGCAACGCGCCGGTGACG
>JAPOSK010000195.1 GCA_026709725.1 Paracoccaceae bacterium
AAATGGAAAGACAGAAATCCGGTTAGAAGAATCCGGTTAGCGTGGAAACGCTCTAACGAAAGGGTTTGACCTCCCTATATTGGCGCGCAATAGTGTTTCCGCAATGCCGAAACGCCGTTGACGAGCGCGATACCCAAGTATTCACGGTCGTCAATCTGACGTAAAAGGAAGTCGCTATCCCAGTCCCAGGGGCAAGAGGGCCTGCTTGGATGGCCCTTCCGTAATGGGGCGGCGCGAGCTATCAAACTCGACCTGCAGGAGAATTTGAATGTACCAACAAGGCGGAACCATCAAGCAGGCTTTAGACAAGATCGTATCAAATGAATATGTGCTGCCGGCGATCCAAAGGGAATTCGTGTGGAGCCCAGATCAGATTTGCAGACTGTTCGACAGCGTGATGCAGGGATACCCGTTCGGAGAGTTTTTGTTCTGGCGCATCAAGCCGGAACGTTCGGCAGATTACCGCTATTATGGATTTGTTCTCGATTATCACCAAAAAAACAATCCGCATTGCCCCGATCTCGGTGAACTGCCGAACCGACAGATCACTGCAGTGCTCGACGGGCAACAACGGCTGACCGCGTTCAATATCGGGCTGCGCGGATCAATGGCTGTCAAGCTTCCTTATAAATGGTGGAATAGCTCGGATGCGTTTCCGCAACGGTTTCTGGCGCTGGACCTGCTGGCGCCCGATGAACGGGACGAAGAGGGCAGCCGGTTCGCCTTCGATTTCGTGAAAGAAGCCCAACTGGGGCGACATGAAGACCAGCTTTGGCTCAGGGTGTCGGACATCGTAGGGATGAGTTCCGGACCTTCGATGCTTCTCTGGCTTTCGGATTCGGAACATGGCCTCAATAAGCAGGAGCTAAACCGTGCCTACGGCGCTCTGGACCGGTTGCATCGCGTCGTCCACACGGAACCTACCGTCACCTATTATGAAGAACTCAATCAAGATATTGAGCATGTACTCAGCATATTCATCCGACGCAACAGCGGAGGCACCGCACTTTCCTATTCCGATCTCTTGTTGAGTATCGCAACCTCGCAATGGACGACGCTGGATGCCCGCAAAGAAGTCCATCGGCTGGTCGACGATCTCAACCAGATCGGGGCTGGCCTCGGACTCACGAAGGACCTCGTTTTGAAGGCAGGGCTAATGCTGACGGACATCGCCAGTGTGGGCTTTCAGGTTCGCAACTTCACCCAGTCAAACATGGAAATCCTCGAACAGAACTGGCAGAAAATCCGCGATGCCTTGATTGAGACAGTCCAGATCGTAACCGGTTTCGGCTTCAACGCCAATAACATTCGGGCGACGAGCGCCCTCCTGCCGATTGCCTATTACGTTTATAGAATCGGCTCACCGACAAACTTCGATACCCATAGCAGCTACAAAAGCGACCGGAAGTTGATTCGCGCCTGGCTGACAAAATCCATTCTGAAAGCGTCCGGAATTTGGGGGAGCGGCTTGGATACGTTGCTGACGGCCCTCCGAGAAGTGATCCGGAAGGCTGGCGAACAGGGTTTCCCAGCAGCTGAAATGCGGCGGGTGATGGCGCAACGCGGCAAAAGCCTAGAATTCTCGGCTGAGGAGATTGAGGACCTTGCCGACATGAGAATCGAGGATCGGCGGACATTTGGTCTGCTGGCATTGCTTTCGCCGTTTATCGACCTTCAGCACCATCAATTTCATATTGACCATATCTTCCCGAAGAGCCGCTTTACCAGAAAGCGCCTTGAAGACGCGGGGATAGCTACCGAGGAAGTGGATATGTTTATGGATTGCGCTGACCGTATCGCAAACCTTCAGTTGCTTGACGGACCGAACAACCTGGAAAAACAGGCAGCACTTCCCGCGGAATGGATCAAGGCGCAATATCCTGCAGAAGAGGCGCGGCGGCACTATTGTGACAGATACCTTCTCGGCCATGTCCCAAGTGGGATGATCGGATTTCGTGAATTCTACGAAGCAAGACGCACGCGATTGCAAGATCGTATTTCCGAACTTGTGAACTCGATGTGACGAGCGGTCAGCCTCGCCGGTCAATTTTCTTCATTGCTTCAATGGATACCTGGACGGCGGCGGCGCGCAATTGCTTGGTATGTTATGGATCGACCTTGCAGATCCGACGACTCATATTGGGGAAAAGTTCAAACTGAGGGAAGCTACCTTGGCTGAAACACGTTGAGGCTCAATCGGTTCAACTCAGGTCGAAATGGCTGAAATGCGCCCATGCAATCCGGCCTTGGACCGATCATTTCCTCAATGCGCTATCCTTCCCGACATGGCCGGATTCCCTCCTGAGTTCCGATAATCGACCGGGCATGTAGCACCGCTGTGGTCACCAAGATCATGGCACCAGCTTGATGAAGTGATGCCAGCCAAATTGGCACGTAGAGCAACAGCGTGGCGATCCCCAGTCCAGCCTGAACGATAACGGCAGCCACCATCCAGTTTGCCGATCTGCTGATTCTCTCACCGAATTGTCGACTGCGCCACCAGAGCATCAAGACTAGTACGACTGTCACGATCGCCAAGAAGCGGTGGTTGAATTGCGCCACCACA
>JAPOSK010000297.1 GCA_026709725.1 Paracoccaceae bacterium
CCCGTCAAGGACAGTGTAGATTGCTGTTTCCGTTGATTCGAGACCGGTTCCGACACCGCGGATGTTGAACGACTGACCAAAAAACGAGTTTGATCCGACATTGGTCACGCCCGGCACTGTGATCAGCAGATCGGAGAGCGTTCCTGTCTGCGCATTTGTGATGTCATCGGCATCAATGACGGTCACCGATTGAGGGACTTCGGACGCGACTTTTGCCTGACCGGCACCAAACACGATTGGATCAAGCACGATTTCCTGCTGGGCCGCCGCCGCTTGTGCCAGGGTTACAGCCAAAACCGCCACCACGATATGTCGGAACCACTCCATTTTTACTCACCTCTTCCAGCCCGGGACGCAATGCCCTCAAGGTCAAGTTGTCCAAGCGAAGTCCAATGTCAAGGAATTTCTTGATAAATACAGTCAGGATTATGAAGGGAGCAAAATCGGAATGATCCGAGGGGAATCTGTCAATCGTTCTGTTGCGGCCCGTACCCATGATGGATCCGTTGATCTCTATGCATGCCCCGGTCCATCCCGTGATTCCGCTGCCGGAGGGCACCCGGTCAGGATGCGCCGGACAGGGTGTGCAAGTGTGTGGGTGCGGTGTCGATTGGTGCGGATCAATCGATATCGTCGGTGCTGATATCATCAAGCGAGACTTCTTCACCGGCATCAAGAACATCTTCGCTGTCCTCAAGCACAGTGTCATCATCTGTCTTCAGGCCCCCGAGATCAATACCTACGGTATTCCCGGGCTCATCATCGGCAACGATGGATTCGATGTCAATGGCCGGACGCATCTCGGCAAGGATTGGCTCCTGGCAATTCGGGCAGATGACCGGATTGCGCTGCAGGTCGTAAAAACGCGTATCGCATCTTTCACAATGATGTTTGGCGCCCCATTCGGGTTTTGACATATGTGATCCTCTCTTTGGCGGACAGGCGGCGGCGCACTGCCACAAAACGGCCAGGGGTGTCAACGCATCCCGGGTGCAGACCGGTCAAATTCTCCCCGGGCATCATTGCCGGTAAAGCCAATGTCAGTCAAGATCAGTTGAAGTGACGCTGTGTCCTGAATGATGTCGATGGCCCCTGAATGATGTCGATGGCCCCTGAATGATGTCGATGGTCTTTGGGACCGGTTCGGGAGGCCAGTTCGGCAGGGAGACTCCGTGCGGCCCCGCGTCAGGCATGGATGGCGCCTGAGCCGCAGGCAAGTGCGGCCTCACGGAGCGCTTCGGAGTAGGTTGGATGCCCGTGACAGGTGCGTGCGATGTCCTCGGCCGCGGCCCCGAATTCCATCGCGAGACAGACTTCCTGGATCATGTCCGAGGCGGCCGGGCCGATGATGTGGCAACCGAGGATGCGATCGGTGGTGTCATTGGCGAGCATCTTGACAAATCCCTCATCGGCAAAGACTGACTTGGCGCGTGCATTGCCCCTGAAGGGAAACCTGCCGACCCGATAGGGGGTGCCGGATGCCTTGAGATCGTCCTCGCTGCGACCAACGGCTGCCACTTCCGGATGAATGTAGATGATGGAGGGAATCACGTCGTGATTGACATGGCCGGCCTGTCCGGCCAGCCGCTCGGCGACAGCAACACCCTCTTCTTCAGCCTTGTGGGCAAGCATGATGCCGGTGGTGACATCACCGACGGCGTAGATCCCGTCAACGCTGGTCATGCCATGGTGATCGGTGATCACCCTGCCCTGCTCGTTCATGGCGATGCCGATTTCGTCAAGACCGAGACCTTCGGTATAGGCCCTGCGTCCTGTTGCGACGAGGACGATGTCGGTTGTGATCTTCCCATCCTTGCCGGTTGCGTGCTCCGTGTAGGAGACAGCGTGTCCGGCTTTGACCTTGCGGACGGATTTGACTTCTGCCCCGAGTGTGAATGTGAGGCCCTGTTTTTTGAGAATCGTGAGAAGCGACCTGCGGATGTCAGAATCCATACCGGGTGCGATCTGATCGAGATACTCAAGGACATGGACCCTGGTGCCAAGCCGGGCATAGACCGAGCCCATCTCAAGGCCGATAATCCCACCGCCGATGACAACCATGCGTCCCGGAATCGCGGGCAGCGCGAGTGCGCCGGTTGATGAGACAATGGTCTCCTCATTGATCGCGATGCCCTTGAGCGTCGCTGGCTCGGAGCCGCTGGCGATCACAATGGATTTCGCCCCGACTGTCTCATCACCCGCCGAGACAGTGTTCGCATCAAGAATGCGCCCCCAGCCCTGCAACCAGTCAACCCCGTTTTTCCTGAAGAGGTACGCGATCCCGCTCGTGTTGCCACCGACGATTCCCTCCTTGTAGGATTGCATTTTGTTCCAGTCGACGGAAACGTCACCACACCCGATCCCCATCGCGTCAAAGTGATGGTTGGCCTCGTGCACCATATGCGATGCATGCAGGAGCGCCTTGGACGGGATGCAGCCGACATTGAGACAGGTCCCGCCGAGCGTGCCGCGCCCCTCGATACAGGCAACGGAGAGGCCGAGCTGGGCCGCCCGGATCGCACAGACATAGCCACCCGGCCCGGCACCGAGCACCACAACATCATA
>JAPOSK010000582.1 GCA_026709725.1 Paracoccaceae bacterium
GCATGCGCGTGGGACAAGCTCGCTGTCACTTGTGGCTATCGTTCCTGTAACAAATCAAACGATCAATCAGATTGCAGACCGCAATCTAGATTGACCGGGGCAGATAATCAAATCGATCGATCGATCGCAACGCGATTCTGGCCGCAGGGATTCCTGCCATCCCCGCACCACTCCCGTCAGAACCACCACGATATCAATCACGCAGGGGTGACACTGACCATGCAACGGGGGCGCAATCAACTGACCGGATATGCCAATGACCGGTCTCCCGCCCGGACTCACAACAGAAAATTACAGGCAATGGGTCAGGGAAATGTCTTTGCGGAAAGGCGGCGGACAGTGCGACGGTAGGCAAAGCGCTTGAACTCACGGGCCAGAAAACCCGGTTTGGAGGCACGGCGGATATTGCTGCCACCAAGACTGGCACTGATTTCCGAAATACCGTTGGGGTAGATGGTGTAGATCCGCTGCCCGGTCAGATGACGAAGCTGCTGAAACACATCAACGGGTCGATCAAACGGTTTGGTGGCAGCAAGGAGGGTCTCGGCGGCGGCGCGCGAGACCATCTGGCAATGGCAACCGAGCGCGATGACCTGCTGCTCAAAGAGTTGGATGCCATCAAGTGCCTCTATACGGTGAATGGGTGTGTGCCGATTCTTGATGGGGAGTTTGATATAACCGAGGGAATCAATGTGCTCACGGGCAAGGGCAAGAGCACTGGCGAAGGGGTCATGATCAATTGAGGCATCATCCTCGATGATCAGGGCAGCATCAAGACCGTCTGCCACAATACGTGCCCAAAGACTGCGGTGACTGAGAAAGCATCCAATCTCGCCGGAGGTCAGCGGAAAGGGATAGTGCGGCTGGTGGCTGTCAGACTGGTAGACGGCTGCAACCTCGCCGCCTGTCAGGGCACTGCCATCGACCGCAGGATGTACAGCTGTGGACATCGGAATGGTGTCAACAAGCATTTGAACATTTTCGGCACGCTCTGGTGCGCGTTCAAGATGGATGATGTAGGCGGCATGGATCATGGTTTGGCTCAGTCCTTGATTATCGGCGGTATTACTTGATGGCCGGAGACGGAACAAGGCAGCGTTTGGTCATTCTGATGCTTTGTCATTCACGGCAGGGACAGGTATAACCGTGCGGGAAACACAGTTGTCATATGCGACAGGACCATCATGAGCGTTGGGATGAACGAGACATTCTACAGGACTGCGACTGCGTCAGAACTTATGGAGTATCTGGCAGGGAAGCCGGACATCAATGCCGTGGGCGAGGGTGATATGGCTCCCGTGCACTGGTTTGCAGCCTGCAATCCGCATCTGGATGTTATGCAGGGCGTACTGGGAGCAGGTGGTGATGTTCATGCACGGACCAGCAGCGGCTTCACAGCTCTGCATGCAGCTGCGGCCTACAACGAGAATGCCGATATTGTCCGCTGCCTCCTTGAGAATAAATCAGCTGTGAACTCCCGCAATGAGAACGGTCTGACACCGCTTCATGGGGCGGCCGCATTCAATGCCAACCCGGATGTGATCACCGTTCTCATTGAAGGCAATGCCCGTGTTGATTCGAGTTCAGCCCGGTCGATGACACCCCTTCTGGCAGCTGCGGCACTTGCGGGCACGGCGGCAGTTATCAAGGCACTTGTGGAGAGCGGCGCGGATGTCAATGAGCAGAATGAGGATCAGGAGACGCCCCTCCATCTGGCGGCGGCCTTCAACCGCAATGTTGAAATTGTTGAAGCGCTGGTTGAACATGGAGCAGATATCAATGCTGTGAGCAGGGATGGTTTCACTCCCTTGCACTATGCCGCGCTGAACCATGCAAAGACCGATATCGTCGAACTGCTCCTTGCCCGAGGCGCTGATCCAAGAGTCCGGGATGGGAATGGCAAGACGGCTCGTGATCTGGCCGGAGAGTCCCTGCGACCGCTCCTGAAGGCAAATGGCTCCAGACAAAAAAAACCGGCAAGCGATCCGGAAGAAGCCGCTGAATTTGGCACCAACCAGTACTTTACCCATGCAACGGCTGATGCTGTCCGAAAGGATTTGGGTGAAGGAGCCCGGGCTGATGTGATTGAAAAGGCTCAGGGACTTTCAATTCTCAGCCGGGCGGCGCGCTACACCCAGGACGGGGGTGTTCCGGAAGTCCTGATTGAACATGGTGCCGATATCAGCTCAACCGACAATAATGGCAATACAGCCCTGCATTGGGCCACAAAGAACAAGCATATTGCCAATGAAGTCATTTCCGTACTCCTGAAGCATGGAGCGGATGTCTCGGTCCAGAACAAGCGTGGTGTTTTGCCTGTTGAAATGGCTGCCCGCAATACCAATGACAGTGCGGTGGTCCAGACACTTCTCGAAAAAGGTCAAGGACTGCCATCCGGCGATGAGGCACTGGCACTCTTCCGGGCTGCGCTCACCAATGTCAGGACCCGCAAGCAGCACTTCCAGGTCTTGTTGGGTATGGGACTCGATATCAACACCACGGATAAGTCCGGCAACACCATCCTGCATCAAAATGTCCGAAGCAAGAACTGGACACTTGGTGC
>JAPOSK010000092.1 GCA_026709725.1 Paracoccaceae bacterium
CACCCCCGCCCCCTTGACAGGAGGCTCTGCAGGGAACGCAACCGGATCGAGCGGTTCTTCGGCAGGATCAGGGAGGCCCAAAGGGTCGGGTCGCGCACGGGCAAGACCGCCCGCAACGTTCTTGCGGCCGTGCAGCGCGCTGTCAGCCGTTATCCGCTGCGGGCGCTGGCGAAGCCGTTGAATGGGGATGCGGCCTAGGCCGCATCCACTGAAGACGGACCGGGAGAGGCCCGCCCCGGGCAGGGTGCGGTGCATCCTGGGCGCGGACAGGGCGCCGCCTGGATGGCGTTCGGGTCCCGAATGGAGCTGATGGGGATCTGATCCTGACCGCCGGGGGCGGAATCAGGAGCCCGGCGGGGTCATCGCGGTGCCGGTTTCCGGGCGTTGGCGTGAAAAAAGTGGGGTTCTTTGGCAGGCACAAGTTACAACTAACGAAGGGAAAGTTTGCGACTGCAAGCCGAATTGTTGTGGCCGGATGAATAGGTGTCACTGCCACACAAGCCTCTGAGCTCAGCCAACGGTGTCGCGTACGGCAAGGGTGCTGTTGTGTAGATGAACTGATTCGTGCTCTTGCCGGCTCCGGTACTCTCGACAAAACGCTTAAGATGCCAAGCAATGATGCACCCGCGATCATCATCTTCACCGACATTGCCAGCACTCCAACGATCAGACAAGACACATTGCACAGGGTCTACATCATCAGGGTCGCAAGCAGTGTCCAACTGATCGAACCATTCTTTCTGAATAATGTCATCACCATCAGAAACAAGACTCAGCGCACCATAATTGTTGGCCAATCTGCGCCATAGGAAGGCCTCTTGGCACGCATCAGCGCGAGTGTAGGCGTGAATGGATACGCTCTCAAGCTGGATGTTTGGATCGGAAAGGGAGGCAATGAGTATACGCTGCGCAATTTTTCTGTCGGACAGATCAATGAGACCCGTGAATTCGTCTAGGCTGTCGAGAGAACCTTTCCATGGCATCTGTTGCGCCGATGCCGAAAGACTGGTCAGCAGCAGAGCCATGATGAGACAGAGAAGCTGGATCATCTTCATTCGAGAATCCCACCCCCAAAAGTGAAAAGGAGGGCGGTGGAGATTCCGACCAATCCGGTAACAAATGCGGGCAATGTAACGCCTTGAATGAAGAGACGCAGCGGCCCACCACCCCTGTCTTGTGCTGCAATGATCAGGGAGAAGATCACTGATACCAACAACAGGATTGGACCAAAAAGGTTAAAGAACTCTTGCAAGATCAATGGACCGAAATCACCTGTCCGGACATTTGCCCAAATAAGCAAGCCAAAACAGTATGTCAGGGTGCCAGAAAGGGCGAAAGGAAGTCTCCAATGGAGTCTTTCAAGTCTTTTGTCCCAAAGGCAGGATTTATTGCTCGGGGCATGTGGCCTTCTCGACAGGAACAGCTTTATCAGAAAGCCGCCCAGATTCGTCCCCCTGCATTCGTTTTTTGAACCCATCCTGTCTCACCCTGAAAAGGATATCGACCGCAATGATATATACGATCACATCACCCGCAGTGCAAGAATGAGATTGCCTTTATGATCTTCCTTTGTGTGCGACCAGGACACTTTCTGCATCAACGATGAACCATTCGAGCATACCAACACTGTTAATCTTGGTGGCCTCATTCCCCATACTTTTTCTGATTTCCAGGAGCAGAACTCCAAAGAGCCCGATCATTTCAGTCGCGTATGAAGCGTCATTGGACGCATGGGGTGATATGGCTCTCTTCATCAAATCGTTGAATGCCCGCACCGCCGTATCGGAACCCTTAAGGACGAATTGAAAGGAGGCTTTCCGATACTCCAAAGACAGCATGCGGGATGTGGCGATCTGAATTTTGTCCCGTCTCTTATTCTTCGGATCGGCTTGCCATGCCGCATCACTCATCAAAAGTGTAATGAACGGTTCAAGGATCTGATTGTAGATGCCAATCCGCTCATCCCGGAGCCGCTCTTCCAGATTGATCCGCCTCTCGGCTGCTTTTTGATATCTCCAAGCAACAAAACTAACGACTGCCAGAAGGAAGGGCGTCAAAAGAGAGCCAAGGCCTCCAAGGTCAATTGACCAAAAACTTTCATTAAGCACAAATATCTCCAAAATCATCAGTTGCCAGACCAGAAAGGGGAGTGATTCTCCCATGGCTGACCTTTTGTGACATCTCCCGACGCGCCCCGGTTCTTGGCCTGATTCGGCCGAATCAGGCCGCCCGTGCCAGGCGGAGCCTTTTGGCTTGGGCCCGGGAGGCGGCATGGATCGGTGCTGCTGCGAAACATTCGGGAAACGGGGCCGATGCATCGCCGGATCGCTGATCGGGGGTGAATGCGATTTTGGCGGATCACCTGTTATCAGGGACATGCAGATTTCCGAGTCAGCCATACGGGGATCACACCCTCCTCTCAATGCCGGGATCGCCCGCCGCGATGCCGTGGGCCGGATGGCCTGCCTGATCCCCGTCCATCAGGGTGAGGGCGGACAGTCGGGGCCCTGGATGACCCGTCCCCGTCCATCGGGCCCACCCCCTCCGGCATGACG
>JAPOSK010000429.1 GCA_026709725.1 Paracoccaceae bacterium
GAACGCCGATACGGCTTCTGCTTGCAACTTCCGCGGAATTCGGTAATCTTGTACTGACCTGCGGGAAACGCCCTAACCTCCATAGATAATCTGCGGGTCAGCACACAAATTGTATTTTTTCTATTGAGGAGAACCGAAATGGTTGGTGCAGATACTGCATGGATTACTGTTGCCACTGCGCTGGTCCTGTTTATGACGCTCCCCGGTCTCGCCCTGTTTTATGGCGGTCTGGTGCGGGCGCGAAACATACTCAGCGTCCTGATGCAGTGCTACAGCATTGCATGTCTTATGAGTGTCCTATGGCTTGCCGTTGGCTATTCGATTGCCTTTGGCAGCAGCGAATCGCCATACTGGGGCGGGCTGGACAAGATCTTCCTGAGCGGCATTGATGGCGATACAGTGTCAGGCACAATTCCTGAACTGCTGTTCTTTGCCTTCCAGATGACGTTTGCCATCATTACCCCCGCACTCATTGTCGGTGCGTATGTTGAACGCATCAGCTATCCGTTCGTCATGCTCTTTTCCGGTTTATGGGTGCTGCTTTGCTATGCTCCGGTCACCAACTGGATCTGGGGTGGCGGCATGTTGGCCGATGGTGGAATCTTCGGCGAAACCGGGGTTGTTGATTTTGCCGGCGGCCTTGTTGTCCATGCAACAGCCGGGATTGCCGCGCTGGTGCTGGCAGCCACTCTCGGACCCCGCAAGGACAAGTCCAAACCACCGCATGCACCCACCATCACGATGATCGGTGCGGCCATGCTCTGGGTCGGATGGTTCGGCTTCAACGGCGGCTCACAGCTTGCAGCGGACGGCGGCTCATCCAATGCGCTGGTGGTCACACATATCTCGGCCGCCACGGCATCATTGACCTGGATTCTCTGGGAGCGCATCAAGTACGGCAAGGCATCGCTTGTGGGCATGGTCACCGGAACCATCGCCGGCCTCGCCTCCATCACACCGGCTGCAGGCTCCGTGACCCCGGTCGAGGCCCTGATCATCGGTGCCATTGCCGGCATCCTCTGTCAGGAGGCGGTACTGCTCGTCAAGAACACCCTCTCAATTGATGACACGCTTGATGTGTTTGCAGTCCACGGAGTTGGCGGCGTGTTCGGGACCCTCATGATTGCGCTGCTTGCAGGCGCGAGCTGGACAGCCCAGATCGGTGGAGCCGTTGTTGTGATGGTCTACACAGCCATCGTGACCTTTGTCATCATCAAGATCGCCGGCCTGATCACGCCCATGCGGGTCTCGGAGGAAGATGAGGCAACGGGGCTTGACATGGCAAGCCATGGCGAGCGTGCCTATGAGCTGACATCCTGATCGGGAAATCACATCCTGACTGGGAATTGATGTCCTGACCGGACACCTGGCAACTGAACAGGGGCGGTCCCGAACGGCCCCTGTTTTTGTTGGCTCGTCCCGAATTGGGAGTCTGTCAGGCCTCCGGGGGCACGCCCTTGCAGTGCCCGGGGCCTGATTCTGTGGAAGCGCATCGTTCGGTCGTCGCATCAGCACCATCTTTGGTTGATTGGCCGTCTGTCATGATTCATCGGGAGGGATCAGGTGCTCAAAAATCCAGTTCGGCTGTGCCCTTGGGATGTTGTGCCGGGTGCGATGTCGCACCTTATCAGCTGGACACAGATCCGTATGATGCGGGCCACATAATGCGGGACTTGCACAGAATGCCCGGGCCGGGATTGAATCCGGAGTTGTCTGAATTGACGATTGTTGAAGGCATGGAAACAGGATGCTGGGGTGCAGGACATGCTGCTGATCATTGATTTTGGCAGCCAGGTCACACAGCTGATCGCCCGCCGGTTCCGCGAGATCGGTGTTTATTGCGAGATCTGGCCCTGTCAGGCTGCGACATCTGAACGGATTCATGAGTTTGCGCCGGATGCAATTGTTCTGTCCGGCAGCCCGTCGAGCGCAAACACCGGTGATGCGTTGCGCCCTCCGGCGGAGATCCTTGCTGGCCCGGTGCCGGTTCTCGGGATTTGCTATGGTCAGCAGATCATGGCGGCGATGCAGGGAGGTCTGATCGAATCAGCCGCAAGCCGGGAATTCGGGCGTGCGCGCATCCGCATTGCGCCCGGACAGGATGAACACCCTCTTCTTGCCGGCCTGTTTGCGGATGGTGAGGAAACCGTCTGGATGTCGCATGGGGATCGGGTCGCCAGCATGCCGCCCGGCTTTGAGACATTGGCACTCTCGGACCACAGTCCGCACGCAATCATTGCCAATCCGGAAACGGGCCAGATCGGCATGCAGTTTCACCCGGAAGTGACACATACGGAAAACGGGCTGCGATTCCTTGAGAATTTTGTCACACTCGCCGGTCTCTCACGGGACTGGTCCATGGCCACGCTGCTTGAGCGTTCACTCGGACGAATTCGGGAGCGTGTCGGTCAGGAAAGAATTATCTGTGCTGTTTCAGGCGGCATCGACTCAACGGTGACAGCAACCCTGATTCACCGGGCGGTTCCGGGTCAGCTGACCTGCATCTTCGTCGATCACGGTCTGTTGCGGCTTGACGAGG
>JAPOSK010000344.1 GCA_026709725.1 Paracoccaceae bacterium
GGTAAAGAAGAAGTTTTTTGCCGCAGCCGGGGGGCCCTACGGGGCGACCATTTCTCCCGGGGCGACCGAGAAGGAGAGATCCCGCAGAACCGGGACATCGGGGCGATGCGGGTATGTGAAATTCACCTTTGTAAACCGCAGGCCGGATTGCAGTCCGGTTGGGACAGGCTGCGGGACGGCGGGGTCATTGATGTCATCATCAAGGGCAAGGAGTTCAAGGATGCGGTCGGTGGCACCAGCAGCCCGCAAGACTTCACCCCAGACATCCGCAAGTGTCGATACGGCACCTCCGACCAGGATCGCATAGATGACGAACTGCACCAATTGGCCGACTGAGATCGCATGACTGCGGGCATCGCCCGCAGCGACCCAGATCACTGTTGCAATGCCGGCAAAGACCAGAATTATAACGGAAGCCGTAAGTGCAGCCCGGGTAATGATCCGGCGGTAGACAGAGTCGAGATAGGCATTGCCAATGGCGCGGAACCGATCCCGGAATGTCTGTTCGCGGGTGAATGCCTGGACGATCTGAATATTGAGAAGGACCTCGGACACCGTCGCCGCTCCATGTGCCATGTGGTCCTGATTTTCACGACTTTGACGCCGGAGCAGGCGGCCAAGGATCACTATCGGCAGGAGAATTGCCGGAACCAGAACCATTGCAAGCAATGTCAATCGGGGGCTTGTCACAGCCATGAGAACAAGACCGCCTGCGAGAATCATCAGATTGCGAACGGCAACAGAGACCGTTGTTGAAATCAGGGTGAGAACGAGTGTGGTGTCCGTGTTGATGCGCGAGGTCACTTCGCCGGTCCGGATTCGCTCAAAAAAGGCCGGACTCATGGTGACGACCCTGTCAAAGACCCGGGAACGGAGATTGACGACCATCACCTCACCGAGGCGGGTAACAAGGGCGTAGCGCAATGCTGTGCCGGCAGCAAGGGCGCAGGCGATGACCAGGGCCCACAGAAAGCTGCGATTGAAATCCGCAAGGGGGGCATCGATAAAATTGTCCACAAAGCGGCTGACAAACAGGGGCAGAACCAGCGTGGCGGACGCTGTGCCCACCAGGGCAGCCAGTGCTCCCAGAGCCAACCGGCGATGGGGCCTGATCAATTCCACCAGGGCAAGCAGGGCTGAGAGCCTCCCCGGTTGCGTTCTGTTCTGCTCCGGTTCCATAATCAGCATCGGATGACAATCGTGATCATTGTTCGTTCTGTGACAACGGAATCATCATCACGCCAATCACGGGCTGGGGCAATTCGGAAAAGAACCCACGTATTCAGCTTGGAAGGCTGCTGCTCTACCATTGAGCTACACCCGCGATGCGATCCCATTATGAGAAAGCGTCGAAAGGGGCAAGGCAGGATATGTGCCGGATCAGGACTGTCTGTCCTCGACCTCTTCCTGGAATGTTGTGAAAAACCGATCGGTGAGTTTGCGGGCGACCCCGCCGATCAACCGCGAGCCAAGCTGGGCCAGTTTGCCACCGATCTTGGCATCAACTTCATAATCCAGCTCGGTCCCCTCCTGATGATCATTCAGCCGAACCCGTGCTGTGCCTTTGGCAAAACCCGCTGCACCGCCCTTGCCTTCACCAATGATCAAATAACTGTTGGGCGCATCAACCTCATCAAGCGTGAGGGTGCTGTTGAATGTCGCCTTCACAGGACCGATTTTCTGGGTCACCGTGGCCACAAATCCTTCCTCGGCTGAGCCGGAGAACTCCGAGCATCCGGGAATTGCCGCCTTGAGAACCTCGGTGCTGTTCAAGGCATTCCAGACTTCTTCGCGGCTTGCATTGATGATGCGCTGACCTTCAAATTTCATAGTAGCGTCCCCCGTTACAGGATGCGATCAAATCGCCCATTCAGGTTGTGATGGGCGGCGGCCGATCAGACCCATGCGGCAAAGATCGTCATACAGCCGAATCCCCATTATGCAATTTTGCGGGCCCACTATGCAATTTTGCGGGATTTGACATAAGATTGTTCGGCTGCAATGAAACGGCAGTGATTGGAACATCAGACATCCGCAAGCGGCATACAGGGGCGATCCATGTTTATCCAGACCGAGAGCACTCCCAATCCGGCGACGCTGAAATTTGTTCCGGGCCAGACCGTCATGACGACCGGAACGGCAGATTTCCAGTCAGCGAAGGACACCGGGACATCGCCTTTGGCATCGCGATTGTTTACCATCAGGGGCGTGGCAGGCGTATTCCTCGGGAGCGATTTTATTACCGTGACCAAGGCAAAGGATTATGACTGGAATCATATCAAGCCGGCAATCCTTGGGGCCATCATGGAGCATTACCAGTCCGGCCTGCCGAGCATTGAAGAGACCCGGGATGCAGACTCTGTCCAGGATGATGCGGGACCGGATGCTGAAATCATCAGGAAGATTCGTGAACTCCTTGATACCCGGGTGCGGCCTGCTGTTGCGCAGGATGGCGGTGATATCGTTTACCATGGATTTGACCGGGGGGTGGTCTATCTGCATATGCAGGGGGCTTGTGCCGGATGCCCCTCATC
>JAPOSK010000240.1 GCA_026709725.1 Paracoccaceae bacterium
ATTGCCTCAGCGCCTGTCATTTCATTCGACATGGTGTGTCCTGCAACATAGCGATGACGTGTCCCGGGGGCTGCCCAAAGGGATGCTGTCCTCCAACAGGCCGCTCCGGAGTTTGCAATCCGTAATTGATATTTTCCGCAGATTCCATAGACTATCGCCGGATCCCGTTGTTCGCTGCATTGCGCAACAGATTGGCAAGGGGGAATGATGGAATGACTGTTGAACACGGCGGGAAAACCGTCTTTGGTGCAAATGTCGGAATCCTCATGCTGGACACCCGGTTCCCGCGGATCTGGGGTGATGTGGCCAATGCCAACACCTGGCCATTCCCGGTGCAGTACCGGATTGTCAGGGGTGCGACCCCCGACCTTGTGGTACGACACCGATCAGAAGGTCTGCTCGATGCGTTCATTGCCGCCGGCCATGATCTTGTGGCCCATGGCGTTGATGCCCTGACAACCAATTGCGGTTTCCTTGCACTCCTGCAAAACGAGATTCGGGACGCCATGCCGGTCCCCGTTGTCACCTCCTCGATCATGCAGGTGCCAATGGTCAACACCATGCTCCCGGCAGGGAAGCGGGCGGGCATTATCACCATTTCCGGCGAAGACCTGACCGACGACCATCTCCGCGGTGCCCTGGCGCCGCTCGATACACCGGTCATCGGCACCGAAACGGGTCAGGAATTCGCCGAAAAGATCATTGACGATCACGACACGATCGATTTCAGTCTTTGCATGGATGACCTTGTCAGTGCCGCTCACCGTTTGACAGACGCTCATCCTGATGTTGGCGCGATCGTTCTCGAATGCACGAACATGATGCCCTATGCCGCCGAAATCCGCAAAATCACCGGACTGCCGGTTTACTCTCTCTACACCCTTGTGACCTGGCTCCATGCCGGGCTGATCCCCCGGCATTTCCCGCATCGTCTGGACGATCCTGTTCACAGGACCCGGACACCCTTGCCCGCTGACCATCCCATTCACACCGGAGATACACCATGTCATCGCACACCCTGCTGATTCTTGCCGGCGACGGCATCGGTCCCGAAGTGATGAATGAGGTCCGCAAGGTCATCGACTGGCATAATGACAACAGCCCCCTGTGTTTCACGATTGATGACGATCTCGTTGGCGGTGCCGCCTTCGATGTGCACGGTGTTCCGCTTCATGATGACACGCTGACCAGAGCCAGGGCAGCGGATGCTGTTCTTCTCGGTGCTGTTGGTGCACCCAAATACGATACGCTGCCTTTTGATTCGAAACCTGAGCGGGGGTTGCTTGCACTGCGCAGGGAACTCGACCTTTTTGCCAATCTGCGTCCCGCGCTGTGCTTTGATGCTCTCGCTGACTCGTCGTCCCTCAAGCGGGATGTTGTCGCCGGTCTTGATATCATGATTGTGCGCGAACTGACGGCCGGGATGTACTTTGGTGAACCCCGCGGGATCAGGGTGGAGGCCGATGGAAGCCGAACCGGGATCAACACCCACCGCTATTCAACAGAGGAAATCCGCCGCGTTGCCCGCTCTGCCTGCGATCTCGCCCGCCAGCGGCGGGGCCGGGTCTGTTCCATGGAGAAGGCCAATGTCATGGAGTCGGGCATCCTTTGGCGCGAAGAGGTGCAGTGGGTCGTCGATAATGAATACCCTGATATCGACCTCTCACATATGTACGCTGATGCCGGGGCGATGGAGCTGGTGCGCGAACCCCGGCAGTTTGATGTTATCGTCACCGACAATCTCTTTGGGGACATCCTGTCCGATGCAGCAGCAATGCTGACGGGTTCTCTTGGCATGCTGCCCTCTGCCTCGCTCGGTCAACGCTCTGCGAAGGGACTTCCCGCGGCCCTCTACGAACCTGTACACGGATCAGCACCTGACATCGCCGGGCAGGGTGTGGCCAATCCCTGCGCCTGTGTCCTCTCCTTTGCCATGGCATTGCGGTACTCCTTTGGCTGTTCAGCCGAGGCAACCGCCCTTGAGACTGCAGTCGAATCTGCTCTTGCCGACGGTATACGAACACCTGATCTCCAGCAGACGGGTTCCGGCCGTCCTGCCAGCACCTCCGAAGTGGGAGATGCCATTATCGACAGGCTGCAACGATCCTGAACCTGACGCGGCCGTTCCCGATCGATCCCGGCTGCCTGAAATGCGTCGTGCAGGGATCCGCGGCAGACATTTGAGAGGGGTGTCGGTCCCGCAATCGATGTATCGCTGTGCGCCGGGGCGCATCGGCATGAGAAGGGACAGGATTTTGCCCCGTTCTGAGAGGCGGATTTTGGATTTCAAAAGACTGATTGACTCCCGGCGGGGGCAGGTGTATTGACACATCCTGTCTGTTTGCGTGCACACATCACGCTCGCGAGTGGTCGCGCATGTCGAAGTTAACATAAGAGACATTTGCTCACGCAATTGCTGTGTTGCCATCTTCTTTCTCACTGACAGACAGATCCGGAGTGTAGCTCAGCCTGGTAGAGCACTGTCTTCGGGAGGCAGGGGCCGGAGG
>JAPOSK010000523.1:0-1920 GCA_026709725.1 Paracoccaceae bacterium
CCGGTCCTGACATTCTTCAACAACAAGGGAGGGGTCGGCAAGACATCCCTCGTCTATCATCTTGCCTGGATGCTGTCCGAAATCGGTGAGCGTGTGCTTGCCTGCGATCTTGATCCGCAAGCAAATCTCACCGCAAGATTCATCAGCGAACGCGGACTCGAGTCCTTATGGGAAGACGATGCAAGAGACCGGACAGTCTACCAGTGCGTCCAGCCCCTGACTGCTGTAGGCGATTTGCGTCCGCCCTGCGTTCATCATGTCTCAGAGAGGCTTGGGCTCATTCCCGGTGACTTGGCACTCTCCGGTTTTGAAGACAGCCTGTCAAGTGAATGGCCGAGTGCACTCGGTGAATCGAATCTGCACCGTCCGTTTCGTATCCTGACCGCATTCTGGCAGATCATGCAGAGTGGTGCCGAGGCCATCAAAGCGTCGATCATCCTTGTCGATGTCGGCCCCAATCTGGGTGCCCTGAATCGCTCAGCGCTGATTGCGACCGATCATGTTATTGCTCCACTGGGCAGCGACCTGCTTTCACTTCAGGGTCTGAGAAATTTGGGTCCAGCATTATCTCAGTGGAGAAGCGAGTGGTCCCGGCGCAGGGATCATTGGAACCCGCCTGACTTTCCCTTGCCCCAGGGTGCCATGAAACCGATGGGGTACATCGTCCGGCAGTACAGCGTGCGCCTTGATCGGCCAGTGCAGGCTTATGACAAGTGGGTTAATCGCATGCCGGAGGCATTCCATCGGCACCTGCTGAATCGACAGTGCGGTCCCTTCCCGGACAAACCCGACAATGACGGAGATTGCCTCGCAACAGTTCGTCATTACCGAAGCCTGGTGCCCATGGCGCAGGAGGCACGAAAACCTGTGTTTCGTCTTGCCACGGCTGACGGTGCAATCGGCAGCCATGCTGTCGCCGTCTCAGACGCCTACCGTGATTTCAAATCACTGGCTGAACTGATCCGGAAAAAGGTTGGATTGTAGGCGTTCTTTGGCCTTGTTTTGGCTGATCGAATTGTAAAGCCAATTCCAGATCAGTGAGTACCGCTCAGGCAAGATTCAGCATCATCCGGGATGCTCTCACGCGAAAGCACCCAAAAATAAGGATATATTTGTTCCACAGCGTTCCCAACAGCTGTCAGGAGAACTTTTGGAGGTGATGGGAAGAGGGCCGGATTGCAGATCTCTGCGGCGGCAAGATCCAGAACACCCGTTGATAATATGAACGGATGCGTTGAAGAGAAAACAGAAGCTGCTGCTGGATACCGTCGTGGATTGGCAAAAAACGATATCAGTCTGCCTTTCTGTTCTGGCGCTCGCCGGGGTCGTTGTTTTTTTATGGAAACGGCATTCACGGTCGAATTGATAGTTTGGAAGCAATTGTTGCGCAGGATCGACAGTTGGCGGCGCAGGATCGCCGGAGTTTCCAGACTGCGATGTTGCAGTTCACTGTTGAGATGCAAGGGCTTTCTGAAAGACAATCCCATGTCGACGGTATTGTTGAAACAGTCAATAACAATCGCAGTTGACGGTCGGCTTCACACGATTCAGTCGAGCATCCAACCGGAAACTCCACTCCCCGACCGGAAAGTCCGGTCAGGGATTTCGGATTGACACGCTGCCGTTGATCGCCGCGATTGGATGGATCAGGCTCTCTCATCGGTTCGGAGTCGGCGTTCAAGCCAGCGAACGCCCGCCGAGACAAGAAGAATGAGGGCCAGATATTCGAGCACAAGCACTGTATAGATTTCAAGGGGGCGGTACTCGGTGACGACGAGTTCATTGGCCTTGCGGGTGAGTTCCTGCATGCCGATGACGGAAACCAGAGAGGACATCTTCAGCATATAGACAAGCTGGTTGCCGAGGGCGGGAAGAATCCGCCGGATCGCCTGGGGCAGGATGACGTAACGCATGGTGTCA
>JAPOSK010000523.1:1930-2501 GCA_026709725.1 Paracoccaceae bacterium
GCCTCATACTGACCCTTGCCAATGGACTGGATGCCGGCGCGAAATATCTCAGCCTCAAAGGCGCTGTCGGAGAGTGCAAGGGCAATCACGCCGGCCCAGAAGACTGAAATGGTAAACCCTGTCATCTGGGGCAGGCCATAATAGACCCAAAGAATCAGGACGAGGATGGGGACTGATCGCACGACCTCAACATAGGTCCGGCTGGCCATGCGCAGCCAGCGGATGCCTGAGAGGCCGGGCAGGGCAACGAGGAGTCCGGCGATGATCGAAATCGTGATTCCGGTCAGTGTCAGGAGTACCGTGTAGTAGAGCCCGCTTGTCAGAAAGCGCAGGTTATTGAGACCCTGTGTGGTGCCTGGGTCAACCACATACCAGCCCCAATCTGCGGAACAGCCGGTGAGGGCAAGGCCAGCGAGGAGAGCGTAGATCGCGGGACGGGTCATGACGGCTCGTGATGAAGGATTTTGGCAAGGAAATCCCGACAGCGATCACTGGCCGGATTGGTGAAGAAGGTCTGGGGTTTCGCGGTTTCGACAATCTCACCATGATCCATGAAGATGATGCGGTCGGC
>JAPOSK010000322.1 GCA_026709725.1 Paracoccaceae bacterium
CGATAATGGCATCGCTGCGCTGCTCGACGAGCAGGATGGCAACACCGGCGGCTTTCAGATTGCGAATGGCGCCATGGATCTGGTCAATCATGGACGGCTGCAAACCTTCGGTCGGCTCATCCAGCATCAACACTCTCGGTTCAACACAGAGTGACCGGGCAATGGCCAGCATCTGCTGCTCACCGCCTGAGAGCGTCCCGGCGATCTGCTTGAGTCGGGCGGCCAGTGGCGGAAAGAGAGACAGCCCGTAATCACGCCCCTGTGACCCGGCTTTGCGGGCCATCATGCCGATCTGCAGATTCTCGTCGACGGTCAAATCGGCAAACAGCCTCCGTCCCTGCGGAACAAGACTGATGCGGCGCCGGGGAATGTCGTGGGCAGCCAGCGCACTGATTTCCTCGCCATCAAGACGGATTGTGCCGCTCTGGAGGCGCAGCAGGCCCATGATGGCCTTGAGTGTTGTCGTTTTTCCGGCTCCGTTGCGACCGAGCAGGCAGTGGATGGTGCCGGGTCTGGCTGTCAGTGACAGGTCGAACAGGACCCGGACCCGACCGTAGGCGACAGCGACATGATCAACCTGCAGCATGGCTTCGCCCGAGATAACAGGCCTGCACAGCGGCATTGGCCCGTATTTCCGCCGGAGTCCCCGTCGTCAGCACTCGACCCTGATCCAGGACCGTGATTGTGTCCGCCGTTTCCATCACAACCCCCATATTGTGCTCAATCAGCAGGATGGTCATGGAGCCCCTGAGGGACCGGATCAGCGTCTTGAAATCCTCCACCTCACTGGCAGCCAATCCCTGCGTCGGTTCATCGAGGATGAAAAGATCCGGATCCTGAACAAGACCCATGGCGATCTCGAGCAGGCGCTGGTGACCGTAGCTTTGATCGCCGGCCAACTGCCGGGCGCGGTCTGCAAGACCGAGCCGTTCCAGTGCCGTACGGGTCGAGGCATTGACGGTTTTGTGCGCTGAACCATGAATGCGGCGGGCTGACAGGGCAACATTCTCGAAGACGGAGAGGCGCGCGAAGACCGAGGTGATCTGGAATGTATAGGCGATGCCGAGCCGGATGCGTCGGCAGGTTGGCAGGCGGGTGATATCCTGACCCCGAAAGTGAATCGTGCCTGTTGACGGTGCAATCCGGCCACTGATCACCCCGACCAGCGTTGATTTGCCGGCCCCATTGGGGCCGATGAGCGCCCGTGTCTGTCCCATGGGGATGTCGAGATCAATGCCATTGATCGCCTGGATGCCGCCGAAGTGTCGGGCCAGACCCCGCGTTGCCACACAAATCATGGTATCCAGGAACCGTACCGGTCCCGCAGGCTGCCGGCAATCCCTTTCGGTGCAAAGAGGATCAGGAGGACGATGACGACTCCGACAACGAGAAGATAGGCACTGGTGAAACCGCTGGAAATGTCGACAAGGTAGAAGGCGAAGGCTGTCCCGATGATCGGTCCAATGGTGGTGCCGGCTCCACCGAGCAGCACCCACAGAAGGGGGTAGATCGAGTACTGGACAGAAGCAAAGGTTGCGCCGGCATAACCGAAGAGCAATGCGTATCCGGCACCGGCCAGGCCGGACATGGTGCCGGACACAATGACGGCATAGAGTTTGAGGCGGACGGTATCGTAGCCCAGCATCTGGGCCCGGGGCTCGTTTTCCCGAATGGCGACCAGGCATTTGCC
Organism: Paracoccaceae bacterium; assembly: GCA_026709725.1. Taxonomy (GTDB): domain Bacteria; phylum Pseudomonadota; class Alphaproteobacteria; order Rhodobacterales; family Rhodobacteraceae; genus MPNP01. Next base: position 1,691 of record JAPOSK010000322.1, read on the forward strand.
AAACGGTGTCTGGACGATCCAGGCGATGACCCCATAGCAGATCACGAAGAGAATGAACGCGGCATAGTAGCGCCCGGTCGGGCTGGAGAGATCCGCACCGGCAATGAATCGGCTGGTCTGTTCAATGACAAACCCTTCATCCCCCCGGGTGTATTCCCCAAGCCAGAGGATGGCGAGGTAACCGGCCTGCGAAAACATGAGGGTGACAATCATGAAAGCGACACCGGAGGTCCGGAGGGCCAGAAAACCGACAGTTGCGGCAACGATCACTGCGGTACCGAGACCGGCCATAAGGGCTGGCACGGCCGCAAGGCCAAGATGCTGAATGGGCAGCCCAAACCCGTACATGCCCGCGGCAAAGAAAAGCGCATGACCCAGACTCAGGAGACCGGTGTAGCCAAGGAGCAGATTGTAGCCCATGGCATAGACGGCAAGGACCATGATTCGGGCCAGATTGCCGTCATGGTAGTCCGGGAGGACAAAATACGCCAACCCGAGAGCCAGGATCAGCCCCGAATGGAGAGCAAGCGGTGCTGTGGCCCTGGTGGTCATGCGCGGCCAAAAAGACCCTGGGGACGAAACACGAGAACAAAGGCCACCAGAAGAGTCGCGATGATCTTGGCCAGGGTTGGCGAGAAGAAGACCGAGATGATGCCATCACTGAGACCGATGAGGACAGCTGCCAGGATTGTCCCCGAGAGACTCCCCAGACCACCCACGATCACGACTATGAAGGAGAGGAGCAGGGGTTCGGCGCCCATCAGGTAATGGGCTTGCCGGATGGGAACGATGAGAGTCCCTCCCAGTG
>JAPOSK010000501.1 GCA_026709725.1 Paracoccaceae bacterium
TGCCAAAAAAAACCGCACCCGATCTCTCCTTCACACTTCTCTGTCCCATGCCGGGACTCCTCGTTTCCCTTGCAGTCAATGAGGGTGATGAGGTCGTGCCCGGTCAGTCGCTGTGTGTCGTTGAGGCCATGAAAATGGAGAATGTCCTGAAAGCCGATCGCAAGTCCCGCATTGACAAGATCCGGGTCAAGCCTGGCGATGTCCTCTCGGTTGATGATGTTATCATGGATTTTGCCGACTGACCCGGATTCATCAGATCCGGCCATGTCACAGCCATGTCGGAACGATGTCGTCAGAATTTCGGCTCGAAACGCATCCGGTTGATGCCGCCGAATCGAAATCGGTCATCCGCCCTTCATCTCCTGCTGTCTGACGGGGAGTTTGTCAATCGCATTGCGCAGGGCCCGCACATTCCATGGCACCGGTTTGCGCAGGGCCAAGGCACCATCCTTCCCGACCAGAAGGACAACAAAGCCACGGGGACGGTATCGCAATCGGAGAGCGCTTTCAGCCGCCGGGTTCGTATCAACCAGCACCACGACATCCCGGTCGAGAAGATCACCCTCGTCTTCCCGAAGGAATGTCATCTGTTCCCGGAACCGCGGATCACTCCCTGAATCAGCAAACACCACAACCAACCGGTTGATCCACCTGTATTCGTCAACACCAAGGCCAACTCTTTCAGGCAGGGTCATGTCGATAACCGCCAGCTCCTGTTCGGGCTCCTGTTCGGGCAAATCTGCAGATGGCACCCCACCCGTTACCGGCTCCTGATCCTCATCGCCATGTGCCATAACTCCAGCCACAAGCCCGCAGAACAGAACGAACGGAAGCACACGGAACCCGCAGATACACTTAATCACCTGAACCGACCCCTTCAATGCACCGAATTAGGACTGATTTGATGATATGGATTTATGGGACCAAGCCGTCAACCTTTACGGTCCGATTTTCAAGACTTTCCCGCCCTCATCCCCGATTTCTCAATCCAGCACCGCCTTGAGCGCCAGAATTGCCCCTGTCGCGCCCGGGCTGACACAGCACCATGTCTCATTGAGATCGTCAGAGTGTGGTGGGGGATCCGGGACCTCTCACCCCCTCCCCTCATCGTGATGGGCGCGCACGCGGGCCGGCGGGCCCCGGGCGCCATCCGATGCGGCCCGGGCGATGACGCCGGAGAGATGATGATGGTTGGGGCGGTTCGTGGTCCTGACCGGGGGCCTGGCCAGGGGTCTGGCCGGGTTCCACCCTTTGAGGCGTCAGCCCCTGCCCGGGACGGAGACGCGTGGCAGGGGATACGGACCCTCGGGGGCGTGTGTCTGCGATCAGGACAGGGGAGAGGATCAGGATGGAGAGGGATGATGGGGTGTCGGGAATGGTGCATTGATAGGTGGCGCATGGGCCCGAATGGCCACTATAGCCCTCCCCCCAACCCGACCGCCTTGACCCGGCGGACCACGATGCGGCTGATCTGGCGCTTGCAGACATCAAAGACGACCCGGGCATTGTCGGGTGGGTCCTGGGTCTCATACCAGCGCAGGAGATCGTCCATGGCCCGCTTGGTCACCGCAATGACGGCACCCTCTCCGGCCTGGTCGGTCTTGGAGCGGTGGATGATCAGGCGGGCCGTGCCATCCGTCTGGACGTGGAGGTCCTGCCAGACCAGCCGGACCACTTCCGAGCGGCGCAGGCCGGTACAGGCGAGCAAGCTGATGAGCGCGAGATCGCGGATGGCCCGGGGGACGGGGATCCTCCTTGAGGGACCCCCGGATAGTGGCGACGGCCTCGGTATCAAGGGGCTTGGCCTGACAGACAGTCCGGTCGGCTGTTGCGGGCCAGTCCCTTGAGAGTGGCAGCAATCGGGGGATCGGCGGACAGGCGCACCCCAGAGCCAGATCCGGTCTGGACGGTGTCCTGGACGAACTGCAGGGCAGCGACAGTGAGGCGCAATGAGACGATGGATCGGCCCGCCTCGGCGCAGGCAGCGAGATGGCTGGCCACGGCCTCGGGGGACGGCGGCAGGGGCTGGATGCCGGTCGCGGTGCACCACGCCGCCCACTGGCGCCAAGCGGCCCCGTAGGCCCGACGGGTGGTCTCTGCCTTGCTGGCATTGATGGCATCGGCGAAGCGCGGGTCGAGGGCGAGGGTGGCCGGAGCGGTCGGGAGTCCAGAATCTGGGATGATGGTTGGAGTGGTGGAATTGATCATGATTTTGCCTTGACCATGTCATACCCGGATTGCGAGAAATGCTTGATCATCTTGGTGGTAAATGCTGGCAAGGGTTCGATATCGACAATCTTGAGCAATTCGACGCCGCAGGTAGTGAACTTGGCACCTTTCATCTTGATCTCCGGAGCCTTCGGATCTCCCTTAGGAACCAAGCCCCACCGCAAGCCTTGGTGGGTGAAACCGTAAGGGCCGTAGTAATGCCAACAATTGTAATCAGGGTGGAGAAGGCCGTTTTCCGTCATGTCAATCAGGATATCGTAGGACAGTC
>JAPOSK010000025.1 GCA_026709725.1 Paracoccaceae bacterium
ACCCCCGAAAAAAATGTTTCCGCCAAGCAATTGTCTGCAACTAACAGGGGAAGGCAAGCAGATTCGGGAAAAAATTTTCGAGGGCGGAATGTGTTCAAAACTAATACAAGGGGGCGGCTCGCCGCCTCGAACCACCGGTACCGGTCGGGCATACGCGAATCCGCATTATGCCCAAACCGCCCATAACTGTGATTATGGGCGGTTCGCACATCGCCCATCGCCATGCGCAAAATCGGTCGGCGTTTGTGATCCTGACCGGTTCTGAGCTCGCTCTGCCTATTCGCTGTGTCCTGTGATGCCCATTTGCCTACCCACGAAGTGCCAATCAGACGTTGCATTGTGCTAAGTCATTGATTTATCGTCTGCGGCAAGGTCAATTCCCACGAAGTTTTTGCCGAATGCAGGAATCCGTGCAGGCGTGCATCGCCCATGCACTTTTTGATGCAGATGAATTGCTAGTGGAATCAGTGGGTTATGTGACTTCCCCCGAAGTTATCGGCAAATGCAGGGAATTACATACCCCGTGAGAGGAAATTCATGTTTACGCTTTCGTTATTATTATATTTACGGAAGCGTAAACATCGATTTCTATATATATATATACATTTACATGAATTAGTAGATATATATATATGTGGCCGATTTTTCGGCGTGCTGCATGGTTTTGTGCATGGTTATCCTGTTGATTTCGTTGTAGTTTTTGGCTTTCCCACGGATTTCGGGCGGTCTCTGCATTGTCCTGTGATTGCCGGTGCGGGCGTGCATTGTGGCCTGCATTTCCGCTCGGTCTGGCCGTGCCGGGCGCGTCGCGACGCGCCGGAAATTCGCCGGCGCCGGTGGTTCGGGCGTTGTCCTGGTTGGCGGAAAATGCGGATTTGTGCAAAAAATGGTTGACGAATGCAGATAAACTGGTTTACACTGCACTCGACCGCCGGATTTTCCGGCCTACTCAGGAGCAAGAAAATGTACCGGAATGAAGCAGAGCTTTGGATTGCCAACGTAGACGCCAACGACGCGGGCGTTGCTATTGATGCAGAGCGTCGCCGCACCTTTTGCGGGGACGAGATCTGGTTGATGCCGGACGGATCGGCGGCGTTGCGGGCCAAAGACCGCTGGCACGCTCTGGCAGCAGGTGATCCTAAAGTGTGGCCCGAAGCAATTCGGCTAGAGGATCACTACGATCCTGATAGCGTCCAAGTGCTGAGACTCAGCGAGGAGGGCGGCAGCGGCGTTGAGGAGTACGACAACGCTGTTGCGGCGATGGAAAACAGCGATTGGGCCTGAGGAGGGCCGGAACCATGCTGAAAATCGTTTCAGCGGCGGCGTCGAAGTTGCTGGCACGTTGGTTGACCGGGACGACCCGGCCACTGCGAGATATTGGAGTATCTGGGAATTTGATCTCGCGGTGATCCGCGAGATCAGGAGGGCAGAGTCATGCAAATGACCGAGACCAAGACCGGGTGCGCATCGTACGTGCGCACACATCGCAAGTGGACAGATGACGCTTGGCCGGCAGGGATCAGCTCGACGCCGACGAGCGCATCAAGACAGTCACGGACTATCGCGAAGATGGATTCGTGCCGAACAGCTACAAATGGCCGGCGCCAGGCACTCGAAAAGTGTGGCATAGGGATGGTCGCGTCGAGTCCGAGCCCTACGACCGCAAGCGGAGCGGCGGAGTAGGCCCGTATCTGGTGGCGAAGTCCGCCAAAGGAGGTGTAATCAAACCGAAAAGCAAATAAAGTAGTTGACAAGGCGTGCAAGTGTCGATTACTCTGCATTTGCACGCCACACACACAACCAGAGAGGAGCAAGAAATGGCTATTGAGATAGTGACGCAGAAAGCGGGGGCGCGGGGCTATACCGCGTTCTTGTACGACGACGGAGTGCTGCTCGTCAATGGTGGAGGGAGAACCACCAATAGCGCGGTGCGCGACGCGGTAAAGCGCTACTTGGGCAAGTACATCGTGCAAGTCGATGCGGAGGGCGAATCATGAGCGCCTATCTGTGCGAGCCGATGGAAATAGGCCAAGTGGCGGCGCGTTTTGGCGCGGATCGCGATATTGGGCCGGCATTGGAGAGGCAAATCCAGTATTACTTGGACTTGCCGAGAACGCCGCCGATGGCCGGCACGCTGGCCGAGAAAATCGCCGAGATTTTGGCGGGCGCCAACGCCGAAAGCGTTATGCAGCGTTACGGGCATGGCGATTTTTCCGAATTGCCGGGCAATGGCAAGTGGTCGAGCCTATTCGAATATGTCGCCGACTGCCGCAAAGCCTGCCGGGCAATGGGCAGTTCCGGCCTGAATGCCGCCGATGCCGCCGTTTCGGTGGCGAATATTTGGTATCAGTGTTGCGAATCGCAATACTGGCATCTGAACATTGGCAATCATCTGCTGCGTGATATGGCGTGGGATTTGATGGCCATTTTGTCGCGGCGGGCGGGCGGACGCAGTTACCGCCAGCGGCGGAATGATACGCCGATGGTATCGATTACCGAATTGCTTGCTTAATCGTGAGGGGCGCGGGCCGCAAGGCCCGCGTTAAACGACGGCCCCGGTCCCAAGTCCGGGGCGAAACTCAACCGAAAGGAGCAAGAAAATGATCGAAAATCCTGATTTCGAGATAGAGCTGCCAGTTGCGCCCCTGCGGGCTGCGGTGGCGGCTGCGGGGGTAAAAGACCTTCGCGACAGCATGAACCATGTCTACATCGGCGTGGAACATAATGACGGGCTGTTGTCCGTGATGGGAACCAACGGCCATGTGTTAATGCGCTGGACGTGCCCACTGAACGACGAAGCCAATTTCAGCGGCCCTAACAGGCTGTTCAAGGTGAAGGGGGCGCGTGGCGTGGTGACGGAGAACGAGCGGCACGTCACGAGTCCCGGCAAGCATCAGAACGGCGGCGAATCCCGCTATTTCTACTTCCCCCGCGATTTGCTGCCGAAGGGCGGCAAGCTGATCGACAGGGCGCTGATTCAAGGGCGCTATCGCATGGAAACCTACGGGGAAGGCGAAGACCGGCGCGAAGTGGCGCGGTCTCTGGACTTGGCCGTAAATGGCCGCAACAGCAAAGGACTCGGACGCGCGCCGCAACCCTGGCAGCATGGCGAAGTCGGGCCTATCGGACGCGCGCCGGGCTACGAGCGGGTGTTCATTTCGCCAAGCGACAGCGGCAAGCAGATGAACCGCGATGTGGTCACTTGCGCGAAGACGCTTGCGGTGCTTTCCGATGTCGCCAAGCATCTGAGCAATGGCAACGGCGCGATGAATGTCGAATTTCTTCGCTGCCAAGAGGAGGATCAGCGGCTGAACCAATGGATGGACGACATGAGAGAGCGCGATTGCCGGTGTTTTGAGGCCGAGGAGGAGCGGGAAAAGATGACCGCTGGCCAAATGACGCCGGCGCCGCACTATATCCACTTCGGGCTTGGCGCGGGGAGCAAGGCGCGGGCATTCATGGTGTACATGCCAACCAGACGCTACTAATCGTGAGGGGTGCCCGCGCAAGCGGGCATTAAACGACACGGCCAGTCCCAAGTCTGGCCACACAACCGAAAGGAGAACGACATGAAGCAAATTATCGCAACAGTGGGAGTTACCGTTTCTTTCGAGAAGGGGGAGCTCAGGGCCGTACTATCCAAAAACGGCCATTGCACGGCAGACACGAAGCTTGCGTTGGGCAGGGGCAAGGAGAGCGCCTACAGCATGGACGAAGCCGCAGAATGGGCCTCCGAAGGGGTGGCGGCGCAGTTGCTGTACGAGATGGGATGCTTTGCTGCACACAATAACTAGCGAGGGTGTTCGTAATGCGCCTGACGGATCGGGCGCATTGCGGGCATATCGCCCACAGCCAAAGGAGAACGATATGAACGTTGAAGCATTTGAGACCTTCGAGGTCGAGCAGGACGACCGGCGGTACGTGGTCGAATTGCATTACGACACGAGCGCGGGTGCGCCGTGGGAAAACCAGGATTTTCTTGGCGCGGTGGAAGTTGCAGGCCACCGAGAGGCGCATTTGGGCGAAGAAGTTGTACTCAAGTCGCCCGGTGAGCGGTTTATCGCCGGTTCGCATCACTACCCAAGCAGCGGGGTGTTGTACGACTTCGCCGAAGCTGTGGCAGAGGCCAAGAAGTGGGTAACGCCGGAGGAGGGCGAAACGAAGGGGCAGGCCGCCGTGAGGCTGGCCAACCAGGATATGGACACAATCCGTGGTTGGCTGCGCGACGATTGGTTCTATGTCGGCGTGGTGGTCAAGGACATGACCGACACTGATTGCCCGTGCTGCGCGCCTTCCGCGTCGCTGTGGTGCATCGGATACGAATACGGCGACGAGAACGACAAGGGCGGGCATATCCGCCGCGAAGTGTTGCCGGATCTGATTCACGAGGTCGAGGGTTACAGGGAGGCGGCATGAGGCGCAAGAAGTGGAAGCCGGTGCAGCGTATCGGGCGGGCGCGGTGGAAGGTGGAATACCACCTTCCAGTGGCCGACTGGCTGCCGAAGCGGGCGGAGCGCTTGCCGCCGCCGTGGGTGGCGTATTTCGGGCAGCGGACCGATGCCGACAGGCTTGTGCGGCTGCTGGCCAAAGACGGAATCAAGGCCGAAGTCGAGCCTTACAAATGGTGAGGGGCGGGCCTAGCGGCCCGTTAAACCACAAGGGCGGTCCCAAGTCCGCCCGCAACCAAAGGAGAACGACATGAAATTGTCAATGACCGAGGGCCTTGTGCCCGATTACGGGCCAAGCGTGGAGGTGCTGCTGCGCGACTTCACGGGCCTGCTGGAAGACCGGGGGTTCGACAGCGTGACGCTGATCGACTTCGACAACGGCGCGACCGATTCCGTGCGGCACCAATATCTGGTGAAAGCGGATCAATCGCCCTGCGTGCTGCACCGCGACCAAGAGAGCGGAGAGCCGCGGATTATCGTGGACGGCATCGAGGCCAGCGATTGGTACTCAAACGCTTGCGGTATCGAGTTCGAGACCGAAGAGGACCGGCTGATTGCTTTTCACCACAAGGTGAGTGCGCTGATTGGGGAGTTTGTGTTGCAGATTCGGCCAGGCGCGATGGATGAGGAGCAGTTGGAGCGGTGGCGCAACGGCCACAACGCCCTGGTGGAGGCTTGCCGCCACTTCGAGGGAGGCGAATATGAAGACTGAAACCGAGATTGCAATGGAAAAGCTGCAAACGGATTTGATCGGCAAGATTTACTCAGTCGATAGAATCTACATCGAAACCGAGGTTTTGTTCCACAGCAATGTGGTGCAAGTCACAACGGTCCAAGCCATGCATCTGGTCAAGGAGGCGCTGGATTACTACCGGGAGAACGATATGGATATTGATGATTTCGACATGGACAGTTTTGGCCGGTTCGAGAGTGGCGATTTGTTTCTGAATACAAGGGAGTGGTGAAATGACTGAAGCAATCAACCTTGTGTTCGGCACCGGCTTGTTGCTGCCCATCATTTGGGTGGGCATCAAGTTGGGCGACGAGTTCGCCCTTTGGGTCGAGCAATGGATGCGGCGGGCTTCGGCCCGCCGTGGGGGGCGGGCAGATGGATAGAACCCGCGTTATGGCAGTCGCGGAGATCGTCGATCTTCGCGGCGAGCCGGTGGAGTTGCTGAAAATCATCCACCAAGAGTTCCAATCCCTGTATGAGCGGTGGCGGTCTGCCGGCGCTTTGCTGGACGTCTCGGACGAGGCGGTGTCGAAGCTGGCGACGATTCCGATCAACGCGATTCACGCCGAGTTGACCGCAAACAGCACTCTGCGCGGACGGCTGCGAAGCTATCCCACCGACAACGACCGCGTTTCGGCGCGGGATTGGGCGCGGGTGCTTCGGTTGTTCGCCGAGAGCGATGGTTCGCCAAAGGCGGCGGTGCGGGCATGGATTGACGTGTTTTGCCACGAGCCGGAGTCGGAGCGCGGCTTCATGCGGTCGATTTGCGACTGGTTCACGGGAGGACGACGGAAATGAGCGAAAAGCATCAAATCGACGAAATGATTGCGCTGCGCGAAGGCGGGGCGACGTACAAGGAGATCGCGGATCACTTCGGGATCACGCGGCAGGCGGCACACAAGCGGCTGAAGGAATACGCCAGCGGCACGGAAGCGGAGAAACAGCGGATGCGGGAGTTCCAGCGGTGTGCGGATGTCGAGAAGTTGGTGTACTACGCTTCCTGCACCAATATCCCCTGGCGGGAGGTTGCGGAGCAAGCGGGGTGCAGGGAGACAAGCGTGAGGTCGATGGCCGCGTACCACTGCAAGCGGGTGGGGGTTGCAATCGTCACGCCGCGCAGTGCATAATCAAACCGCTTGATTCACCTTTTGCCCCGGCACCCAGCCGGGGCTTTTTTTTGGCCTAGAAAACGTGGAATCCGGCCTCTTCGACTGTTTCGCGTGGCAGCAAGGTCGATCTGTACATGGTGGGGCCAAACTTGAGCCGCCGCCGCTGGCCCGATTTCGTCTTTGAGGGAACAGCCCCGCGCAGTTTGGTGATGTATTCATCCAAGTCGATGTTCTGCCAGTGCGAGTCGCGCAGGAGCCGCTTGTGTTCGGGGTGCTTCTCGGCCACCACCAGATGCTCGGCTTCTATCATCAGCCCGTAGCGCCGGCACGTGTCGCCCCACAGTTTGCGCTTTGCCGCCGCGTCATTGCTGTAGCCGTTTTCCTCGTCGGCGAACAGTTCCGGGTCTTTCTCCCACGACGTGAATCCGAGTTGCAGGGCTTCGGCGAGCGACTTCTCGGGATAGGGCGGGCAGCGCACCTTGTAGGCCAGAATCGTGCCGAGAGGCCCGTACTCGTCCGATTTCTGCTCACGGCGCAGCCCCAAGCGCATGGCCGGATCGCCCATCAGGAAGGAAGCGCCAGCACTGAGAGCGCCGCGTATCTGGCTTTCGCGGGTGGCGACACCGGCGCGGATGTACTCTTTTTCGATGTTCCGCGCTGCGGCGGCTATCTTGGCCGAGTGCAGAATAATGTGGCTTCGGATTGCCAGGCACTTCGCCGGTGTCGTCGCGGCTTCGATTTTCCTCTCCACTTCCAGCCAGTTCTTTACGCCCTGATCCGACAGGCGGATCGGGTAAATACGCTGGATGTTCGCCTCGGACAGTATCGGGCGGTCGATGGACGACATGAACAGGGAGAAACGCGGGCGCGTCGAGATAACGCCGCCGTCCTGCCGACCGCGAAGGCGCATCCCGTCGCCGCTTGTGGCGATGCGTAGCAGGTTGAGGATGCCGGTCTGCGCCCCTTCGCGGCCCCTCTCCGGTTCAAACTCGTCGAGCATGGCGGGCAATGCGGAATCGGTGGAAAGCGCGGCCAAGCCCGCTTCCGTGGCGTTTGCCAAGGGCATGACCAAATCGCCGAATATCGGCTTGAGCATGGAATCCAGGACGTAGGTCTTGCCGGTGCCGGCGGCGGCGGTGAGCCAGACGGCTGGCCGGAAGCGCAGCGCCCCGCCGACCAAGCTGGTCACTATCCAGCCAAGCAACACGTGGCCATGCTCTGGCGTGATCCAGCGGTAGCCCATGACGGCCTCGGCGAAGTCCCGCGCATACTGCGCGGCGTTTTTGTCGGCCACGACGGGGATGCTCGGCCCCGGCAGGTAAATCTCGGTGTCGTAGGGTTCGCTCAAGCTCTTGGTGTCGCGCAGGATTCCCTCCGCGTCCTCGTACAGCAGGCGGTTGCCGGCGTGAAACATCACCTTTTCGTCGCCTTCGGGTGTTTTGTAGGCCCGCGCCCCGCGCCGCCAGAAAATCGTGTTGTTCAGGTCGAGTTCGCCGCCCTTCTCCGCCGCCCGGATCATGGCGTCGGCCCACGCCCGCTTGTGCGCTTGCGTCCACTGGTTGCCGCCGGCAACCGCGTCCCACCACGAAGCCGGGGCGATTTGCAGCAGGCAGCCCTCGGCGGTCAAAGCGCCTGGTGGGAAGTGGTAAATCTTGTGCGTCTGCTTCGATTGGACGCAGATTTTGTCGCCGATCATGCCCATGATGCGAAAATACGGGGTGTTGGCGAGTTTGTTGGCCGGTATCTGTTGGTCGATGTCGAGCGCTTTGGGGCTGATTACCTCGTCGTAACGCTTTGCGCCGCCGGCGGCGTTGAGGAATTGCAGCAGTTTTTCCCATCCGCCTATGGCGATTGCGTCGGCGATGTCGTAGCCGTCGTCCCCCGGCGGCACGACGAGCTTGACCTCGCACTGGTTGGAGAACAGATGCTTGGCGACGTTCTTGGCGAATTTCCGCCCCGCCTCGTCCGCGTCGGCCCAGATCAACACTTTGTGTCCGTACAGCGGACTCCAATCCGTGGTCTCGATGCGCTTGGATGAGCCGCCGCAAGGCGAAACGATGTTTGGCCGCATCCGCTTTCCTTCCTTGTTGACCACGCGGCGGGCCAATTCGACGCATTTCTCCCCCTCCACCACCCAGGTCTGAATGGATTTGTCCTTTGCGGCGGCTGCTCGAAGGCGGGCCGAAGCCTCGGCGATGTTGTACAAGGGCAGCCGGTCAAGCCTTTCCTGCTCCGGCACAGTGTCGCTGGCGGGGCCGGCCACCCAATACCCGTCTGCAAAACGCCGCTTGGTGAGTTGCAGAAACGTCTTGTTCCGCTTTCCGGTGGGGTTGTCCCATTCGTACCGGGCGACGACGAAAAGAAGCTCGCCCGCCTCGTTGGTGTAGTTGTACTCGGCGACCTTGCGGCGGTGGCCGTCCTTGCCAGTAGCGTCCGGGATGCCGAAAGAAGTCTTGGGCAGTCGCTTGTTGGCCTGCTCGCCCTCGCGCTTGCGGTTGATCTGCGAGCCGATGTGTTCGTCGGTCGCGCCCATTTTCCGCAGCTTGTCAAAGGCTTCCTTTTTCGCGAGGCCGCGTATGTCGGTCAAATAAGTGTACGTCCCCCCCTTGATGCCGCAGCCGTGGCAGAAATAGCGGTCGTGCGCCACGTTTATCGACATGGACGGGGACGAGTCCTCGTGGGACGGGCTGAAACAGCGGATGGTTTTCTCCGCCCCGCCCGCCTCGGGCAAGTGGATGCCGTCCTCGGCGAGCAACAATTCAAGTATCGACACTACAGCCTGCTCGCCTTCTCGTGGATGTCGTGCAGCCGCTCCGACTGCTTGATGGTTATGTAGTACGGCTGCCTCGCCTTCATGGAGAGGATGAAGCCGCGCTCCCACTCGTTGAGCAGGTTCAGGTTTTTCACGCAATGGTCGAGCATACCCAGGTAGTACTCGTCAAAGCGGAATTTCGCCGTGGTCGCGTTGGTGAACGCTTGAGCCTGGCTCAGGTCGCGCCAGTGTGTGCCGTCGGGCCGGTAGCCGAGCCTCTTCATCAGCAGGTCCACCCCGCGCATTTCTGCAATTCGATGCGAATATCCGGCGGAACCTTAATCTTGTGGCGTTCCAACCCCCGCAGAAGGGTTTCGGCGGCAGAGGCTCTGAACTCCGTTGGCACCACCCTTAAGCCGGCACCGAAAATCCAAAGCGAAACCCGCGCTTCGACGTAATCTTTGGCCTGGTCTCGGTCGGCAAAGCATTCCCCGGAGTCGATCATTCCCGAAAGGGCACACCACCCGCGCCATTCGTTTCCGGTTTCGCCCTTGGCGCGAAGTGAATTGTATTCAACAGCGCCGGCCCTCCAATGGCCTAGCATTCCGATCTCACCGCTTCCATGTCCCTTGCGGGGCTTCCAATCCAGTTTCATGCTTGATTCCTCTTGTTAATCACGAAGTGATCCACCATGTCGATGCGCTCGCCTAGCCAGCCCAACACGTTCTGCCCTATCGCGTTGCCAAGCAGCGCGTACCGGGCCGTGTTCGACATCGGTTTGCCGTTTGGCCCAAGAACGGCTGTGTAGAGGTCGGGCAACCCGAACAGCCGCTCGCATTCCAGCGGCGTCAATCGCCGTACCATTTTGCTCTGCAACACACCGTTCACGTTTTGGTTCGACATGACGGGGCCAGCCGATCCGTCATAGAACGCCGGGTCTTGGGCGCTGTTGAATCCAGCCACCGCCGAATCCGATCCCACAATGATGGTGTGGCAGGGGTCGCCAGGTTTCGGGTTGGCCCGATTCTCCCCGCTGGTAATCTGATTCAAGTCGAATGGAATCAAATTCTGGCATTCGTCTCCCGCCGGCCCGCCGGTGCCTGTCGCCCACTTGCAACTGACTGTTCCAGCCACCAGCGCCTCGGCCTCTTCTATTGTGCTTCCGTAGCCGCCTCCGCCATCAGCGCGTCCCTTAAATGTGGGGGCAACGCCCTCCCGCGCCTTTCGGCCCGGAGGAGAATGCCCCGACACGCAATGGGGCTCAAGCAAAACTCCCGCAGGTGGTCGCCAGTCTCCAAAATATCCGACAACGAACACACGCCGCCGTCGTTGGGGGATGGCACGCGGGAAAAATTGTGTTCGGAAATATTGAACGTCAAGGATTCGGTAGGCGACACAATACCCGATGTCCCCCAACGCCCCGACAAAGGCTCCATAAGCCCGTCCTTGGTTCTGCGACAAGACGCCGGGGACGTTTTCCCACACCAACCATCGCGGCCTAAGTCTCTCAGCAAGTTGTACATACTCGATTGCCAAGTTGCCACGCGCATCATCCAAGCCTTTTCGCTTCCCGGCGACACTGAAGGACTGGCATGGGGTTCCTCCGCAAACAAGTTCAACTGGGCCACAATCTTTCTCCTCGATTTGCGTGAAGTCGCCAAAGTTCGGGACATCCGGGTAGTGGTGCGCGAGTACGGCGGCTGGCCATTCGTCGCTTTCCGCGAATCCGGCGCACTCCCACCCCAACCGCGACCACGCCACGTGATCCGAGCCGATGCCGCTGCAAACTGAAAGGTAGCGCATCAGCCAACCTCCGAAAACAGCGGCGCGTCCTCGCCAACGCGCTTTCTCGCGATGCTGGCGTACTCCTCGCTGATCTCAATCAATATCGCGTCCCGATGCAGCCGGTCGGCCACCAGCGCGGTTGTGCCGCTGCCGCCAAAAGGGTCCAGCACGGTCGCGGGCACTGGCTCATGCGGTGCGCACCCGCAAGTTTGCTCCCATCCAGTGGTGCTGATCGTCTGCTGATACTCGCCGCCGCGCTCCCGTGCGGCCTGCCTCGCCAAAGACATCCGGTGCGCGTTGCTGCCGACCTCGTAGGCCGACTCCGTTTTCCCATCGTGCGGCGATTCGCTTTTCGCCACAACGCGCTTCCACGGGGAGCCGCACTCCGGGCAAACCCCATGCTCCGAAGTGCCCGCCTTCACGCAAGGTTCGACCAGCGCGGGCGGGAACGTCGCGAAATGGGCACCCCTGTACGGCGCGGTGGGGATTTTCCAAACATTGCGAAGATGGGCACCCGGCGGCACCTCCCGCTTTTCTCCAGCGGAGTACGTCGTCTTTTCCCGAACATTGTGCCTCGCGTCCTGCCCCTTGTATCCCGCGCCGGACGCCCAACCAGCCGGCACCCTGCCACTGAAATTGTGCGGCAGTTTCTTTTCATCCACCCCGAAAGTGCCGCCACGGAAATTGGGGGAAACGCCTTCGCCCCCGTACCGGGCCAGCGTCGAATCCGCAGTTCCGGTGCGGACAGCCACCGCGTCGTAGTAATACTTGCGGGACTTGGCAAACAGGAAAACCTTCTCGTGCGCCGTCACCGGCCTGTCCGTCACGCTCTCCGGCATCGGATTCGGCTTGTGCCAAATGATTTCGCTGCGGAGCCACCATCCATCGGCTTGCAAAGCAATCGCTACGCGGGCGGGCATCATCATCAGGTCTTTGGGCTTGAGGCCGGTGCTTTTCCATGCCCCGTCGTCTCCCCGTAGCGAACCGACATTGCTGGCCTGCTTCGGCGAATTGCCGCAGTAGCCGCCCTTGCCGCTCCCCGCGTAGGCGTCCCCGTAGTTCATCCAAAGCGTCCCGTCCTCCCGCATCACCCGCCGAACCTCGCGGAAAACCGCGACGATGTTCTCAAGATGCGCCGCAAAGGTGGACTCAAGGCCGATCATGCGGTCTTCGCCGTGATACGACCGAAGCCCCCAATACGGCGGCGAAGTCACCACGCAATGCACGGACTCCGCCGGAAGCTCCGCCAGCTTTTCAAGGCAGTCGCCGACCAAAATCTTGACGGTCACAGCAGTTCCTCGTCAGGCCCGCCGCCCTCAAGGATTTTCTGGCTGCTTTCCGTGAGTGTTTGTTTCAGATTCTTGATGCTCTCCTTGCAACGCCGAATCTTCTCCGTAGTATCCCGCTGTTCATCTTGGAGTTCGATCAATCTGCGGCGCTGCTCTTCCAGGTCCGTAGACGCGGAATAGAACGCCGTTTTCAAGGCTTCGTAATTTTCAGTTGCCATATGCTAACCCCATGCGTGTCGGTAAATGGATTTCATGCGTTTGGCCCAGCCGTAGCCGTAGCCATACTTCTTTTGCAGTTGCAGCAGCTTGCCGAAGTCGCCTCCGGTCGCCACGATGTCCGCGCTTAGCCGCTTCTTGGTCGCCTTCGGCTTGCGCCGCTCGGTGATTTCCTTCACCGGGGCATCGACCTCCACCGGAACGACCTTCTCCGGCACGTGGGCGCAAAGGGGGCAGCAATCCTCTTTCTTGGGATAGACGTACCCGCAGGCTTGGCACTGTCGGGCCAGCGAAGCGGCCCGCTTCACCTCGTCCTTGATTACCCCCCGCTCCAAACTCCACTCGATGTCCTCGTCGGGCAGGCCCAAGAAGAACCAGTTGCCCCCGCAGTCGATGACGACGGCTTCCCGCGCCTTGCGGCGCATGGCGCGTCCAATCATCTGCTTGTACATCGTGAGCGAGCCGGTCTTGCAGGCCAGCACAACGCACTCGGCCTCCTTCCAGTCGGTTCCCTCGGTGAACAGCCGGCAGTTGCAGACGGCTTGGTAGTCGCCGCGCTTGA
Organism: Paracoccaceae bacterium; assembly: GCA_026709725.1. Taxonomy (GTDB): domain Bacteria; phylum Pseudomonadota; class Alphaproteobacteria; order Rhodobacterales; family Rhodobacteraceae; genus MPNP01. The sequence goes on from JAPOSK010000025.1 coordinate 12,895, forward strand.
CCGCCGCGAGTTTCTGCCGCCGCTCTTCTTTGGGCGTGTCGCCGTCGATGTGGACGCTTTTCACGCCCTTTTCGATCAGTTGCTGGTTGATGGTCTTGCTGTGCGCCACGTCCGCGCCGAAAAAAATGGTCTTGCGATCCCTTGCGTGTTCCCACCACGTGTCCACCACCTTGGCGAGAACCGGCCCCGCCCTGCCAGCCTCCGATTGCTGCTTGTAGGTTGCGGCGTTTGAAATGAAGTCGATGTCCACCGCCAGCAGCCGCACGGGAGCCAGGTACTCCGGGGTCAATTCGGAGATTGTTGGGCCGATTACCAGCTCGTCGAAGATGAAGCCAAGCCCCTTGTCGTCGGTGCGGGCGGGCGTGGCCGTCATCCCGATCACGAAGGCGTTGGGCCACCGCTCGATGATTTTCCGCCAGCTTGAGGCGGTCGCGTGGTGCGCCTCGTCCACGAAGATGACGCGGGGTCGCAGCCAGTCGAGTTTGTCCAGCCTGCTCACGAGCGTTTGCACCATTGCCACTTGAATCGGTGCCCACGGCGAGCCTGCCTTGCCCGACTGGATGATGCCGGCGTGTTCCTCGCAGTCGATTTCCTTCAGTGTCGCGATGGTTTGGTTCACCAGTTCGTCGCGATGGACGAGAAACAGAAACCGCCCGCCGGTGTCCGTGCCAAGTTGCTTGATGATGTCGTGAATAATCATCGACGCGACCATCGTCTTGCCCGATCCGGTGGGCAAGACGATGCACGGGGCTTTTTTGCCGGAGTGAAGGGCGGCTTTGGTGGCCTCCTTGACGGCGACTTGGAACGGCCAAGGTTTCATTGCTCTTCAGAAACGCCCTCCGCCACTTCCCATTCAATGCTCATGTTTCCTCTCCTAGCCAGATTTCGTGCCACCCATCGGGTGCTTCGGTTTCGGTGGCGCAGACGACGATGCAAAGCGGCGGCGGTGCGGCCTTGCCCTCGCCTTTCAGCCGCTCAATGTCCTTCTCGCGCTTGAGCGCGAGTCGGTTGACCAGATTGACCAGCCCTTCCCAATTCCCGCCGCGCACAATATCGCAGCAGTCGAGAACAACGAATCGCGTCGAGGGAACCAGCATGGTGATCGCGCATTGCAGCGCCCATTGCGCCTGATACTGCTCGTGCTGGCTCACCAGCCCCACGGGGCGGTCGTTGGAGATCACCTCGTAGTCCTTCGTGATTCCGATGTGGTTCCACCCGGTTAGGTTGTTGATGCTGGTGAGGCAGGCCCGCAGCTTGTCCATGCGGGGGCCGATGACGGCTTCGCGGACTCCGGTCGGGCGCAGCAACTCTTCGATTTCGGTGTATCCCACCACGTCGTTGTGGAGTTTCTGCGCTTTGTCGTTGTCGGTCCAAGCCTTCCGCCGCCGGTCGGCCTTGTCTCGCTGGATTTCCGCCGCCGACCGCTCCAATGCGTTCCCTTTCGATGGCTCCGCGTCGGCGTCCTCCGCCCGCTTCTCCAAGGCTTCGAGTTCCGCCTTGACCGCTATGCCCTTGTCGCGTTTCGCCCGCAGGGTTTTCTGTAGTTCCGCCAACCCCTTTGCGGCCTCGTTGTATTTCGCGGTGGCCCGCTCGTAGGCAGGCTCGGCCTCGTCCCGCAGCCTGTTTTGCAGCGAAAGGGCGTTTTCCCGCCACGAATCCAGTTCCTTCTCGATTTCACCGTCGTCCACGGCGGGTTTTTTCAGCTCCGCGCCGGACACGATTTCGTTTTTCACGCCACAGTTCCAGCACGACGGGTAATCCAAGTTTTTCAGCCGTTCCTGTTCGGCCAGCGCTTCCGCCAGCCCCGTTTTGGCTGCGGAAATGACTTCCCACGCCTGCGTTTTCGTCTCGCGGAGTTTGTCCAGCGACGACTTGGCGGCTTTGAAAGCCTCGCTGGTCTCCTTGAACAGCGCGGCGGCTTCGCCCAATTCCTTTTTCTTGGCCGGTATCTCCTCGTTCCGCACCTGCATGGCGCGGGCGATGCGGTCTTCGCCGACGGCGTGTTTCACGCCGATGGCCCGCAACGCCTCCTGCGCGTCGGTGAGGGCTTGCAGCACGTCATCCTCGCTCAATCCCTCCATGTCCGATTCCCAATCCTCCGGCTTCCATTTGGGGGCTTTCTGCGCCCCCCACCGCTGCCCGGTGACATTCCCCCAATGCGATTTGCACTCGCGGGCCTTGTCCGCGTACATCTTTTGGGCGGCGTTCCATCCCTGCTTCGGGTTCTTGACCATTTCGAGGACTGTTTTCAGTTGGCCGTCGGGCAGGCCCCGCTGCTGCCATGCGGGTTTCAGCAAGGCGGCGGGGTCTTTGGGCAGGAACAGGGACTCGTAGGACTCGCTGCGCTTCTTCCGGTCGGTGCTGGTGGCGTTGGCAATGAAGTCAACCAGATTCACGGTGTGCGGGTGCGCGAGTTTCTTCACGCCGTCCGGCACGACGAAGCGGGCGGGCGGCACCCACCGCACTCCCCGGTCGTCCTGCGCGTAGCCCTCGGTCTTCCCGTCCGTGATGTACGCCTTCGCTTGCGCCGAGCTCAATCCGGCGGGGTTGCCGGTGTGCGCCGCCATCGCGCCGATGATTCGGGAGAGATTGGTTTTTCCGTCCCCGTTCTCCCCCGTTATCAAATTGATTCCGGGCTTGATCTCGATTTCGAGGTCGGCGTGGTTCAGTAGATTGCGGATTTGCAGTTTCATCAAAACTCCGCCTCCTCGAAGTCGCCGTCGAAACCGAAGTCGTCCCCGCCGCTGTCGGGCAGGAATCCGTCGTCTTTGGCTGGCGGCGGCTCCGTCGCTTTCTCTGGTTCCGGCTTCGGCTCCGGCTTCGGCTCGGGCTTGGCTTCCGCCTTCGGTGGCCTGCCCCGCCGTTTGCGCTGCGGCGGCTTCGTCTCCGCGCCCGGCTCCGCCTGCGGCTTCTCTTGGGCGGGACCATCGTCAACGACATCGGCCTTGCCCATTTCTATGGGCTGCGGAATTTCCACGCCGTCGTCGTGTTGCGCCATTGCGCGGTCGGCCTCGATCATCCCGTCGAGCCGATCCGCGAATCCCTCTGCCCGCTTGTAGCGGTACTCGATTATCGCCCGCTTGACGGCGGTTTTCTGCGCCATCCGGTCGGGCCACTGGTTCCAAACCTTGTTGGTGCCCGATGATCCTTTGGCCCGGTCGATTTCCGCTTTGCCCATAATCAACAGAAAAGGCTCTTTGTCCGGGACTTCGATGCTGCACCACGCGGCCACGTACTTTTGCGGGTTCCGCTCGAAAAGGCTTATGGCGGTGTGCTTCACCACGATGCTTTGGCCCTGCCCGTGCGAGCCGGTGATGGCCTCCACGTCGTCGCCCTCGTAGATCACGCCGCTGCGGATGTCGGCGTTCATTTCCTGCGCCATCGCGACTTTCAGGCCCTCCACCATCGGCACCAGGGTAGCCTCGCCCTTGAACGGAACGATTGCCGCGTGTTGGCCGTCGGGGATGACGCGCAACTGGCAGCACTTCCTGATGGCGTTGGCAAGACTGCTCACACTGCATTTCACGACATCGGGGGCGGCGAGAATCGCCTCCCGCAGAACGCCTTTGAACTGCGCGGGATCAACGCCTTCCCGCGCCAGCGTGACTTTCATGCTCTCATCCACCACCCGGTCCGACAGATCGGCGGCGGCGGTGCGTGACTTGACCAAACTCATGCTTTTTTCCTCTTGCGGTGTTGTGGGGTGCATAGTATTATCTCGAACTAACAGCCAATGCAAGTGTTATTTGCGGCTAACGGAGAAAAAAGTTGAAGCAAATTGACGAACTGATTTCATTGATCGAGCAAGCGGCGGACCTGCGGGGCGTGCGGAACATGACGATCTGCAACCAGTACCTGTCCGACCCGCACCTCTACGACCGCTTGAAAAGCGGCTCGAAGAAGGTGACAGTGGACAAGCTGGAACGCAGCCTGGAACTCATGTCCGGGCTTGTTTACCGGCTCAAAAAACTCCAGGCGCAGGAGTTGGCGGCGAGAGCCGAGGCGGAATCCAATGATTCGACTGTCTGATCGCGACCTCGCCGCGAACACCCGGTCGGCCTACGACCGGGCGATGGACTCGCTGGACTTGTTCTGTGACGGTCGGCCCGTCACAGACACGTCGTTTGTCGAGTACCTGGAGTTCCTGTTCGCCAACGGGCGGAAGCTATCGAGCGCAAAGCTGGCGATTGCCGCCGTCAACCGGCGGGCCAAGCGGTTGGGCAGGCCATCGCCGCTGGGCGAACAGACGGATGCGGCGATGGAGGGCTACCGCCGCACGACCATTGGCGTGGCCCAAGCTCCGGGAATCACTTGGGAAAAGCTGGATGCCATCATCGCGCAGATTCATCGGGACAACGCCGGCTTGCGCGACATCGCGATGCTGCGCGTCATGTCCGATTGCATGATGCGCGTGAGCGAGGTTGCCGCGCTGGATGTCGGCAACGTCGGCACCACCACCATCCACGTCCACCGCTCGAAAAGCGATCAGCATGGCGAGGGCGCGGAGTTGTTTATCGGCGAACCCACGCTGGACGCGATTCGCTTTTGGCTGCTCAATGCGGACATAACCGAAGGCCCCTTGTTCCGGCCTGTCTATCGCGACATTGTGATTCCACGCCGCCTGTCGGTTCGGCAGATTGCCCACGTCATCAAGGCGCGGGCGGGGGAAGCGGGATTCGACGCATCCTCCCACAGCTTGCGCGTAGGCACCTGCCAGTCGTTGGCCGAGGCCGGAGCCAGCTTGGTGGAAATGCAGCAGGCCGGCAGGTGGAAAGACCCAAAGATGCCGGCTTACTACACCCGCCGGCAAATGGCTGCGCGGGGCGCGGTGGCGAAGTACCGCTACGGGTCGGCAGCGTGAGCGCACTAGCCAGCCTGAGCGCCACAGCCGCCCACACGTGGCTGAATTGCGGGCGGCGGGCAACCCACAAATACATCCACGGCCACCGCGAGGAACTGGATTACGATCCGGTCGCCATCCGCTTCGGCAATTTGGTGCATGAAAGCATCACCGGAGAGGAAAACGACTTTTCCAAGCCGGTCGAATACGACCAGCACACCCAAAACCATCACCAGTTGGGGTGGCAAACCACTCGGGCGAGAGATTTGCTCAACATCGCGCTGGAAAAAATCGCGGACGACTATCCCGCCTGGTATTGGGAGACGAAATACGAGACGCAAGCGACGATGGGCGACACCACCATCCGCGTGGTGGGAATCGCCGACGCGATTGCCGTCGTGGACAGCGCCGAAGGTGCCGCGCTAGCCAACATCATCGACCTGAAAACAGGGGCGCGGGAATTGCCGCACCACTATTTTTCGCAACTGGCGATGTACTGCTGGCTGGTCGCCAAATGCAAGCCCAAAACCGACGAATACGCCTTCACCCCGCACAGGGCAACACTGGTTCACGTCAACAGGCGGCTGCTGGATCGCGGGATGGAAGCCGTTACGGTGAAGAGCCTGCCCGCCGAGCCGCTGATCGGGATGGGAGAGGACATCATTGCCCAAACAATCAACGCCATGAATCGACCTGTGGCGAATCCCGGCCAGCATTGCGAGCAGTGCGAAAACACAGGGTGCGTGTACCACCCGCAGTTTTAGTGGACTTCTGTAGCCTCAAGCGCAAATTGATTTGATCGGCGAGAGAAGCGCGGTCGCCTTCCTGATCGCCTCGGCGCTTGTGGCACCTGAAACGCTGAAGTTCTTCCGCCCCACCTTCGTTGTGCAATTCATCACGTGCTTGCCCCGCGCCCAATGAAGCGTCCAGCTTTCACATTCAATGTCCAGCTTGGCAAGGCAGCACGACAGCAAGGTGGTGTCAGTCGTCACAGGTGTCGCTCCCATTGATGGTCCGGTGCTTCCGCCTCGCGGCACCGGGCGCGATGTGGGACGGGTGGAAAGGAGCAAACACCCGTCGGCGACCCAAGTACTAGCTATTATCTAGAACTATCAGAGGCGTGTCAAGCATCTTAACGTCAGTGGCTCTCACGGCCACAATAGGGGTTTTGTTTGCCGGAAAGCGACAGCTTCCATTTGTATTGCCAAGGCGAGCGGATGCCGAAGAACATCATCGGCTCCCCCCGCACAAGGCGCACGGCGTTTCCGTGCCAAATCCGGTTGAGCGTTTCCAACTGCCCGATCATTTTGAGACCGCCTCCGCGCACTCCCGCCAAGCCTGTTGCCAAGCGTCGGCGATGGCCGAGCAAATCAGCCAGTCGGCCTCGGAGACGAATCGGCCCTGTTGAGATTGATAGATCTGCGGAGCGGGGCAGACGGGCGGGCTGATCTCGCTCACCGGGCAGGCTTGCAGTTCGGTGACGCGCACCGGGACTTCCTGCACGATGGAGCCGCAGCCGGTGAGGACTAACAAACTACTAATCAGTGTCAATTTAGTTTTCATTTCACTGGCGCGAGGAGGCACGAAGCCGGACATTGCCGGGCACCCTCAATATCGGCCTGTGGCGCGGCCTGCGCCTCCCGCCGAATCGATTCGATGGTCAGGGCCAACTCGCCGTTGCGCTCGCTCAGGGCGGCGCTCGCGGCGCTCACGCGGGCGTCGGCAGCGTCCCGGTCTCGGTGCAGTGAGATCAGATAGCGGTTGCGCTCCTGGAAGACGGCGGCCTTGGCTTTGGAATTGATGCCATCGATCACCAGCCAGAGGCCCAAGCCGCCCGCCACCGCGAACGCGATCATCTTCATCGCGGCCAGCGATTTGAGCGCGGCGAAGGCGGTGGTGAAGTTCACCGCCGCGCTCCGCAGGCGTTCAACCGCCCGTAAAAGTATTCCACGCGGGGAACATACCCCGCCGCCTCCGCCTCGTGTACGGGGCCTACAAAATCGGCAATGTGGGGCACAAAATCGTGCCAGTACCTGCCACCGTAGCGCACTTGGACCTTGTACCAATTCCCTGAACCTGAATTGTAACCGGCAAGGGCAAGCCGCCAGCTTTCGTGGACAGGGCGAGGTTCAGTCCAGAATCTCGCCCTTCCAGCAAGATACGACGCGCCGACCTCAATGCTGTCGCGAGCGTTTCTTCGGTTCCCGTCCCGGAGGTTGATACGACGCGCTTCTTCATTGAATGTTGACTCCAACTGTTGAAGCAGACCGACCGCCCCCGCCGGGGATTCCGCGTCGGCCCGCAAAGACGATTCCGTGATCGCCTGGGCTTTCAGCGCGAGCCACGGGACGCCGGCCAGGTCGGTCGCCCAATGGCGGCGCACGGCAGCCTCGAAGTGGCGGTCGTATTCGTCGGTGACGCGCAGGCATTCCGCCCGCGCCCCGGTGACCTGAATGAGCAGATAGATCAGGATCAGGACGCCGACCGCCGTGATCCAGCAGGTGCCGCGACTGGCGTTGCGCTTGAGGACGCAGTGCGTCTTAACCCGTCGGAAGAACCAAGTCAAAGCGCCACCATAACCCACGCGCCGCCAAGCAGAATAGCGGCGTAGCTGATTGCGTCCTTCCAAATCATCGCGGCGAGGACGCGGTGCTCGCCTTCGGTCAGCACCCGGTTTGGGGCCACCTTCGCCGACAATTTGCGCTTGATCTCGGCCTCGGCGAGGTCGGCTGCGTCGCGGTGCGGAACGGACAGTGCGCGGATAAAAGGAGCGCGGATAATCGCGGCAAAAATGAGGAACAAGCCGAAGCCCCCCCAATGAATCAGTTTGTTTCCAAACGTCTCCCCTCCGGTCGGCGGCCCGCCGGGGCAATCGACAACATCGCCGTCGATGGTGCAGACCATTTCCGCCGCGCCGCCGCCCCATCCGAAGAAGTCCTGCGCGTGCGCGGGAACCGCGCGAATCAGCAACACAAGCGCCATCGTCGAAAGCACAAAATAGACCGTCCACCAATAAATGCGCTTAATCATGCCAGCACCCCCAAGACGGTGAACGCCGCCACCGCCAGAATCAGGAATCCGAGCCAGAAGCCCCGGATGAAAGCCTTGTCGTCAGCCGCTTTTTTCATCGTCATCCTCCAGCACGTGGCCGACAAGAAACGCGGTTCCCGCCTCGAACTCGGCGGGTGTGAGTTGCACTGTGTACGGATAATCGGTCACTGTGCTGTGCAGGACAATTCGCTTGCTGGTGAACGACACGATTTTCCATTGCGCGTGTTCACCGCCCAAAATCGAACTCCCGCCGCCAGCGTCCGCGGAATCAAAGCGGATAACCGCATTCGCCTCCATGCCCTCCATTCCACGGATTCGACCGAAAGCGCGGGTCTGTTTCAGGCGATTCGCGTATCCGCTCGCCAGTCCCGCGCCCCACGGCGAGCCGAGGAACGCGCCAAGCAAAGCGATTGCCAGTGTCACAATTCCGCTGATGGTCATTTCAATCTCCTGTTGATGATTTCGCTCAATATATCATGAACCGCGACGCGCAGGATTCCGCGCTGCGCGTCCGTGATCGCGGGGCTGGGCTGGCGCTTGGGCCGGCCTACCCAGTGAACTTTGCGAGCCACTCTTCAAACTCCGGCTTGCCGCGCCAGTGCGCGATGCAGGCAAGCTGCTCATCCTCGACGTCCTTCTTGTTCTGCCCGTGATACGGCACGGCAAGGTTTTCCCGAATCAGGAAGTCGGTGAGCCGGTTCGATTCGCAGTCCAGCATATCGCCGAGTTTTCTCCCGAACTTGCCGGCGTAATTCTCGCTGCTGAAATACACCTCCCCACGGACTTGCGCCATCTTGAGCCAATCCCACGCCTTGTCCTTCGCGAGGTAGGCCAGCGCCTTGAAGTCCGGGCGGCGGTCGCGCAACTCGGTGGTGTCGATGCCCATGATTCGCACCTTGAAATGCGCGGAAAGGTCGAAGCCGAGATCGAGCGTCAAGTCCAAACTGTCCGCGTCGTAGCCGCCCCAATCCAGCACTCGGTAGATGTATGTCTGCGGGCCGCTCATGTCAGAACCCCCGCGACCAAGCCGAGAATTATCCCGAGCCAAAGCCCGACGAGGAAATCGGCCACGTCCAAGCCGGCTGAATCGCCTTTGCGAATCACGCTCAAGCCCTGGTATGCGACATAGAGCAACGCCCAAACCGCCGCCGCGAGCATCAGCGCCGCCGCGCCGGTGAGGATCAGAAAGCCGCAAATCGCGCCTTGGATGTGGTGGCCCAAGAACTCGAAGGGGTAGAGTTTCCACCCTTGTCTGTAACTTGTGCGCTGTGTCTTGCCCATGTCAGGTCTCCCGGTTGTCGGTCGCTTCGGAAAAATCGTGCCCCCCGCGCCCTTCGAGCCAAGCCACCCGCTCGGCGAGCAGGGCCAGCTTGCGGAGCATATAGCCTAGCAGGGCGATGGTGGGGAGCAACACCATTTCCTCCAGTTCGACCGCAGTGAAAAACGCCTCCACGGTCAGTCCTTGCAGGGCTTGGTTGACACCACGCCCCGGAGTTCGGCCACGTTGGAGTCGATCCGCGCCACGGTGCGCCAAATCTTGCCCTGACGTTCCTCGCACTGGCTCTCGTGCTCCCGGATCTGGACCTCCAGCCTGTCAACGTCCCGGCGCATGGCCCAGATGTAGCCCCCGGCCATGACGATGATCAAAGTGTTGATGTCGAGGCCCAAGACCTGGGCGGCTTGCAGCAATGCTTCCATATCAGACCCTCCCCAACATATCGGCCAACTCCCGCCACGGCTTCCAGCCTTTGGAAGCATGGGTTTTCGCATATGCGCGGGCGGCGTTGAAGTCGCGCCCACCAAGCTCGATCAGGTTAATCACGTGGTTCCAACGGGTGTGATGCGCTGGATTTTCCGACTCCTTCCACTTGTCGCGGTGTTTCAGACAATGCGCCAGCAGCGGTTCGATGTTGATGCCGGCGAGCGGGTTGGTGGGCGGCGAAGCGGGAGGGGGCTCCTGATATGCGGTCGAAGAGTCTGGGCCGGACGCTCCATGCGTCCGAACACTCCCCTCCCACTCGCCGCCCGTGGCGGAGGCGTCCGCTGCCTCCCCGCTCGCACCAGCGTCCTCTGCGTCGGTGTTGGTGCCGGTGATTCCAATGTTGCCGTATGGCCAACCACCGGCATCCACAACCCGCTGCTGGTATTCAGTCAGCGGGATGCCTTTCTTCAGGCGTTCTTGGTATGTGCGGCAATCAAAGGGCAGTTGGGTATCCCGCCAATATGCGCTGATCTCCCTCGCCCCCGACCGCTCTTCATCCCACATGGCCTTCTGCGTGTCGTAGGTGTGGGCGTGGGGATAACTGTCATCGACAGGGCTTGGTTCCCAATCCATTTCAGGCAGGTCTCCGTTGTAATACAGAATAGCCCAACTGAATGACCCTTTGGTGTGATTCGCTTTCCCCGCATCTGTATATTGACCATCTGCACCCCGCACCCAATTTGTTCCAATTCGATTGGGCAGGGGGTACACCGCCGCAACACAAA
>JAPOSK010000564.1 GCA_026709725.1 Paracoccaceae bacterium
CAGATCATGGCAAACAAATCGGTGATTGTCTAGTGGCCAAGTGATCAATGGGCAGCGTGCAGGGCAGCGCAATTGTTTATGGTTCCGCCATGATTTCCGGCAACGCGGTGGTGGAGGCCAATGCGTATGTCATGGAGTCCGCGACGGTGACGGATCACGCGCGAATTGCCGGATCGGGTCAGGTCTTTGGCAATGCGGTCGTCGCCGATCGTGCCCAAATCATTGAATCGGGTCGTGCGTATGCGAATGCGCGTGTTCATGGCCGCGCAACGATTAGGGGCAACGCCAATATTTACGGCCATTCCCATATTTATGGAACCGCCACGGTTTCCGGGAACGCACTAATTGCGTCACCCGGTCAGGCGCATGTCTATGGACAGGCGGTCGTCACCGGCAATGCCACGGTCTATGGCCATTCCCATGTATGCGGGAACGCGGTGATTTCAGGCAATCAGCGAATTTATAATGAACGGGTGGGTTGCAATGGCAATGAGCCGGAGGACGATGCCCTGCCCGAGGAGAATGTGATCTCCACGGATGTGAACTGATCCGTTGTTTTATGACATATAAGGAACCGTCAAAACCGCACGACCGGGAGACACGGTCATGATACCGATGCCGTGGTGCACAACGCCGAGGCCGCAATCCAACGTTCCCGTTGTGGTGCTGGACGTTGAAACGACCGGACTCGCCGCAACGGACCGGATCGTCGAGATCGCGACCTTGGACCCGGATACATTGGAGATCGTCGAGGAATACGACACATTGGTCAATCCGCTCCGGGACATTTCTGGCGCCGTCTCGGACATCCATGGGCTGACCGCGTCCAACCTGGAAGCGGCACCGACCTTTCAGGACATCGTGCCGGCCAATCGCCACGCGTCTCAATGGCGCCGTCCTTGTCGCCCACAACGCCCGCTTTGAACTCCGCATGCTGGATCAGGAGTTCAGAAAGGCGGACCGGCCCTTTGACGGTGGCCGTCCGTTCTGTACCTGTGATGCAACGGGGCGCATGGCGCTCCCGACCGCGTGTGCCAGCCATGACATTTTATTTCACGACCACCATAGGGCCTTGTCGGATGCGCGTGCCACGGCAGCCTTGTACAAGGCTCTCGCTCACCGCAAAGGGGACGGCGTTCTCAAACGGTGCCGCGTTGCCCAATGTCCGGTCCCCCAACAGGATGTGGTTGTCCGGACCTTGCGACGCGAGGGCATCGGCGGGTCACCGATCCGTCGGGTGACCCGTTCCCCTTGGCGAGAGCCGCGTCTGGCTTACCGTTATGCCGTCAATGCCGCCCTGGATGACAATCATATCGCTGCAGCGGAGTGGGACACGCTTGATGCTTTGGCCGAAACCCTGGGATTGACGCAATCCGAACGCGACGCCCAACATCTGATCTTGTATGAGCGGGCGCTTGATGCCGCCAACCGGGACGGTCATATTTCACAACAGGAAAGCCATTATCTGCACACTCTGGCACAAACCTTGTTGTTGACTGATGTCATTGTGCCCGAGGAAAGCCGTCCCGTTTGCACAATCGACTGGGGTCAAGGACTGCACATCTGCTTTACGGGTTCGGGCGGCGCGATGCTGGCGCGTGACAAGATGAACCTAATTGCCGAGCGGATTGGCCACATTCCCGTTTCCGGTGTCACCAGGAAACTTGACCTGCTTGTCACTGCGAACAGGGCGAGTCATTCAGGTAAAGTCGTCAAGGCCCGCACCTCTACCATTCCGATCATTGAGGCTGGTTACTATCTCACACATGCGTACACTGCTCTCGACCGGTCGTTCGAAACAGCGGACGCAAGGCTATCGTCACCGCGGAAAAACTGAAGCAAGCTAAAATGCTGATCAAAAAGGGCCTGACGGTTCGTGACGCCGCGGCTCGCATAAAAGTCGGCACAACCGCTCTTTTCGACGCAATCAACGCGGACACCTCACGAAACTCGCCAAGCTGATCCGTCGTCCCGCAAATCCAAAAAGACCGAAAACACGAACATTCCTGTGGGACCTCACGTACCTTTATGCCGATAGACCTTGAATCGATTTTTGCGTTTGTTGCCCAGTCGGTTGTCATCTTCCGGACAAATTCCTCACGTGTAATATCAGCGGCCTGAAGCTTGCTCTGGAGGTGACGCAGGTTGTCCATGGCCTGTTTCTTCTGGTGGTCATGTTCGAGATCATCTTTCCGGTCGCCTTGTTCCATCGGCCCATGTCAATTTCCTATTTTTCTGTCCAATCCGATAAACTCATCCATTTCAGGACTGTTTTGTAAAAGGAGCCTCTTGCAAAATTAACGGCGATCATGGCGGAAAAACAGCATTTGCCATGTCGAATGCGGCAATGGAAAGGCAAATTCAAGGGCCTGAGGCCGGTTTTCGCGATTTTTCATGCGGTTCGCTTGATTTCAGGTAATTCGGGCCCGAATTCGGCCAGATTCGCCGGATTCCGGACATGCGTCACCGGCGCCCGGTGTCCAGACGCCCGAAA
>JAPOSK010000619.1:0-1134 GCA_026709725.1 Paracoccaceae bacterium
CAACACCGTCACCATAATCTTGGGAGGCTGGCGAAGTCTGCGCCACCCGTCATGGTGACGGTGTTGATCGGGACTCCGACGGTGCGGGATATCGACCGCATGAATGACTCCCCAACAGGCAGGTTGAGGATCATGATGTGTTTCTCTGCAGACAGCCTGTTCATGCCAGATAGGATCATCAGAGAAGCAGCAAGTGTTCGGTCGGGCAGGGGGGGCGCCGTGTGCACCGCTACCTGCCGGCCTCTGTTGGGTCCAGATTCATCGGGGACACGGCAACGACGACAGTCTGACAGGCAACAGCAAACCCCGCCATGATCAGTTCTGGACACAGTTTCGGGCGGCCATGATGGGGAGTTGGCGGAAGCGGCCTGGATGGTGCAGCCGGGATCTTTCAACAGTGTCCTGTTGAAGGGCTGGTAGCGATTCACAGACCCGATCCTTCGCTGCACAGGCGATGACCGCGAGGAAGAGGCAATTGTGTGTCCGCATCGACTGATGGCACGCGGGGATTCCGACCCAACGCCATCGCCAGGATCAGCCGGCTTTCAATGATCTAGCCGAACATGTCCCCATCGAAATAGTCGTCATCGATGCGTTTGACTTCGTATGTCGTGTCCACCCGTACCCCGATATTGTGCTTGACCATCAGAGCGGCCAGTTCGCTCCCGTTGATCGGTATAATGCGCTTTGGACTTTTTTCGATGTAGTCCAGTGCTGCGCGGGTGAAATCGGATGTTGTGACAAATACGCCCTTGACCGTGCCCGCAGCGTCGAGTGCGCCAGCAAAGTTGCGCAGATCTCCTTCACCAACGGTGTTGCCATCCGCATAGCGTTTGGCCTGTATGTAGACCTCATCAAGACCCAAGGCATCTTCCCGGATCTTCCCGTCGATGCCGTGGTCGCCGGTGCGGCCTGTGACCTGGGCCATGCGGGCATCGCCGCCGCCGTACCCCATGGCGCTCAGAAGCTGGACGACCACGCGCTCCAGGAAGGCGGGTTCAGCGGCATGGACATGCTTGAGAAGGTCGGCGCGCAAGGTGCGAGTCAGGGTGTCGGCGGCCTGCTCCAGGGTTTCTTCGGGGGTGTTGGAACAGTCCGGGCCCGGCTGCAAGATCGCCTTCCCGTCGGGCAACA
>JAPOSK010000619.1:1144-2486 GCA_026709725.1 Paracoccaceae bacterium
CACTTCTTTGGCTGACTCCCTCCAGGTGGCATAGGCGGGATACTCCTTGAGCATGTCCATGTCGATGTGCGACAGGTTCCGGGCCAGCAGGCCCTTGCCGTCATGTGTCACCCTGTACACGCCACGCCGGACTCGCTTGAGAAGCCCGGCCCGCTCCATGTGGGTTATCGCCCAGCTTACACGATTTGTGAAGACGGCCTGACGACCGCTGGGCAGCATTTCCCGAAGATCGTCATCTGTCAGGTTGACAGAGCGGGCTACGGCGTGGCGCACATCGCCCAGGGACGGTTCGGGCATAACCCACGGTTCGTCGCTCTTGGCATAGGCCTTGAGGACTGGAAGCATCAGCGATTGAAAATCAGGGATTGGCATGGTCAGGTTTCTCCTTCATCCCGGGTGTGTGGCTCGGCAAGGGCCGTGATGGGGTGGGGCATGTTGTCAAGCGCAGCATGTGGATGATACCTTGTATCGGAAAGCGTGCCGATGTGACAGCGGCAGTTCAGGTCAAATGACCTTCCCTGCCTTCCAAAACCCTGGTTCGGGCTTTCTTTGCGCCTTTGCTTGTAATCAGGACCCAGGTGGCAAATGCACGCCGGTCCTTGCGAGTTTCCGCATTCAGGGCCAAAATTCCCTGTTCGGCCAGAGATATGAAAATCAGCCCCTGTTGTCGTGTCGGGCGTACCATCGGATCACAATCACAATGTTCACGAACACGCTGCAACTGCACAAAGTTATTCCCCCATCAGCGATCAAAAACAGGGGAAAAGCCCGGTCAATCCCTGAATCTCCACCCGTCATGGTGTCGATTCATCAAGATCAACAGTAACCCACCGGGTGAATGCAATGCTACACAAAACCGCGCTTCCTTTCAACATCAAATTCGAGGACCAGGCCATCACGCCCCATGGCGGCGTCATCCCCCTCCGGGCATGCTGGCCCGGCTCAGGGTCCTCCGCGACCTGCCCAGGCCCAGGGCCAAGACAGGGCCCAGGGCCAAGGGACAGACCAAACGCCCCACCCGCCGCACCCAGGGCTGGCATGACGGCCAGATGATCCTTGCCATCACACTGATGACCATCATCGCCCCTCCTCACCATGACGGAAAGGGCCCCGGCCTGCAGGCTGGACGCGGGCACCGCTCTCGCCAAACTCGTCCGCCGGGCCGAGCCGGCCCCCGGCATCTGTCCATCATGGGGGATCTCCCCAAAGATCAATTGATACAAGGGGTCACTCCGCCAGCGCTTCCGGCGAGGCCGGGGGCGGACCTTCCCCCAGCGATGACACCCGGATGGGCGCGCTCCATCCTCCCGGACATCATCATTGATTGGGCTCGGAGAGTTCC
>JAPOSK010000623.1 GCA_026709725.1 Paracoccaceae bacterium
GGGCTGTTTCTTGTTCAGACTCAGCCCGGAGTCCGCCCGCCCATTTGCAGCGATCACCCCCGTGATCCCGAAACACAAAACCCTCGCCGGATGGGCATCTTTCTGCAACTGTGGCACCATTTCCTGCTGATGGCTGAAATTTGCAAAGAGTCCATGCCCACAGACCACGTTTGATGGCCAGCCGCTTGCATGTGTCGTCAATTCCGACGACAATCTGGCACATTGTTCCTCTCTGGCGGATCAACGGGCGGCAGGAAAAAGAAGGTGGTTTCTTCACTCAGGCTTGTGATGCGGTCACATTGGGGTCTCAGGCGGAGCATATGCCGTTTGTCGCTATCCAACCGAGAGACAACGGTGCATTGTGCACGGCCCGATGGCTGGTGATCCAGGCAGGTCCCCCGTCAAGGATTGCCGGTATCATTGAGACGGGCAAAGCTGGCGGAAGGGGGTTGAAGCCGTTTTTCCCGGAACCGGGTCTCCTGACAAAGCCCTGCTTGCCAGAGTTGTGGTTTGCTCCATGTCCACTGTCTTGCCGGCGAATGTGAGGCCATCGACCCCCTGCTTGAAGATAACTCGGGAGGCCGAACCCCCCGCCGCTCCGGGCTGCATTGAGGGTGATGGTTTCCGGGCAGTCCCGCGTCGGGGTGAGGCGCAATGGGACCGTGGATATGGAGATAGCGGCATGGAGCCGCATCACTGGATGGGTGCAGGTTCCAGCAGGTCCTGGAGGGCAGCGAGTGAGGAGTTGGAGCGGGGGTGCCAGAGGTTGCGCCTGGCCGCTTCAAGGAACCGTGCAGCCATATCCTGGAGGGCGTCGGGATTGTGCTTCCCGATGAACGTGCGGGTGTCATCATCGGCGATGTAGGCCGCATAGACCAGATCGAAATGATGGGACTTGGCCGCGCCGGTTGTTGCGGCGAAAGCGAAGAGATAGTCGAGCATTGCTGCCATCTCAAAGGCACCCTTGTACCCATGCCGCTTCATGCCGGTGACCCATTTGGGATTGGTGGCGCGTGATCGGACGACGCGGGCAACTTCGGATTCAAGCGTTCTGATCGCTGGGTGCTCGGGACGGGAGTGGTCATTATGATAGATGACGGGCTGCTCACCACGAACCAGTTCCACCGCTGCCGCCAACCCGCCTTCAAACTGGTAATAATCATCGCTGTCGAGAACATCATGTTCCCGGTTGTCCTGATTCTGGACAACTGCGCCCATCGTGCGCAGTCGCCGCCTGAAGGCCGCTTTCGCCGCCCTGCCGCCGGCAGCACCTCCATAGGCGTAGTGACCCCATTCGATGTATGTCTCGCCGAAGGTGCTCCGGTCCTCCCACTGTCCGCTATTGATCAGGGTCTGCAGGCCGGCTCCATAGCCCCCCGGGGGTGAACCAAAAACCCGGTAGGCTGCCGTATCCTCATCCAGCGTCTCGCAATCAGTCAGCCAGGCCGCGCGGGCCGGATTGTCCGTCGGGGATTCATCACGTTCCATCACCGCACGGCTCGCGCTGGCGAAGAGGTTGAGCTGGGCCGGAAAGGCATCACGAAACATCCCTGAAACGCGCAGGGTCACATCGACGCGGGGCCGACCAAGTGTTTTGAGGTCGATGACATCGAAGCCCAGAACCCGACCCGAGGTGTTGTCCCAGCGGGGTTTTGTGCCAATCAGGGCCATGGCTTGCGCCAGATCATCACCGCCTGTTCGCATATTCGATGTTCCCCAGGCTGTTACAGCCATGCTGGTTGGCCATTCACCGTGATCCTGCCGATGGCGTTCAACGAGAAGTTCGGCTGAGCGGGCACCCAGTTGCCAGGCTGACCTGCGGGGCAGGGCACGACTGTCGATGGAATGGAAATTGCGACCTGTCGGCAGGACATCGGGCCGTCCCCGGGTCGGGGCCCCGGCGGCACCCGGTGCGACAAACTGACCATCAAGTGCCAGTGCGAGTTGACGCAACTCCTCACTTCCACAGATCCTGATCTGCGGTCGGAGTGACGCATTGGCATCGGCAAGAACCGCAGTGCTTGCCGGGCCTGGTGCATGAGTGTGACCCGCGATGATGTGTTCAGCAAAGAGTTCAAGGCGCTCGACCGTGTCGCCATGGGTTCGCCATGGATCATCGCAGATCTCCCGCAGAACGTTCGGACGGATATCATCCCAGGGCTCTGCCATCGGACAGTTGAGCGGGTCGAAGGTCGCGTTCATGGCAAAATCCCCGGCCAGAGCCCGTAACAGTGATGCGTTGGCCCCGCCGCCGTCACCGCGCGGTATCCGCAGCATTGCTGCTGTCAGACTGTGCTCCTGTGTCCCGCCTGGTGAACGACCAAGGATGTGGAGACCATCCCGGATCTGACTCTCTTTCAGCTCACACAGATATGCGTCAGTCTTCCTGAGCTGTTCAGCGGGGGGATCATTCCGATCAATGCCGATATCCTCATCAAGGGCGGTCGATGTCAGCAGGCGGGACACAGGAGCACAGTCTGACA
>JAPOSK010000541.1 GCA_026709725.1 Paracoccaceae bacterium
GCACCTGACCTTGTGCCTTTTTACCTTTTCTCGAAATAGATTTCCGTAAACGCCGACTGGCACGGTCTGTTCGACCGCCTATCGCGCGGCGCCCGGCCGAAAGCTTTTCTCCCCAAACAGAATCTGCGCCGGCACTCCAAGGGCCTCATCCTTCTCAACCGTCTCCCTCAGATGACCCTGGGGCACATCGTCGCTTGGCCTTCGGTCATGGAGATGAAATCGCGCACCGCCACCCTTCCAGGGATCAAAGCCATGATCGCACTGAGATCGAGGTGAGCGGTGACGCCTGTCTATTCCATTTGCATGTGTAACTACAACATGGCCCGCACCCTTGAACAGGCAGTTACCAGCGTTGCCGCTCAACTCGACGACAGGTTCGAGATTGTGCTCGTCGACGATGGTTCGTCGGACAATAGTGTTCCGATCATGCGCAACCTTGCCTCGCAGTACTCCAGCATCCGCATCGTTCCGCTCAAGCGAGACCGGAATCGGAAATTGGGGGAGACGCGGAATATCAGCATCCGGGAAGCTCGTGGCTACTACTGCCTGTTGCACCTTGATTGCGACGATGTTTGGGATCCGCACATCGTTGCCTGGATTGAAGTTTTTCATCAAATAGAAGCCGCTGTTGGCGGAGATGTTCTGATCGCCGGTCGGCAGATTCACATGGCTCAGCGCGACCTTCTGCTGCGTCACGGACCATATCCGAATATATTCCGAGGAGAGGATCGGAATATGTATCGCCACTTCTCAGCACTCGGCATTCTCTGGTTTTTGGAGCACGAAGTTTTCCGCACGCGGCTGTCGTATCCGAAAAGCAAGTATTATCATCGCGCGATTTCTCATACAATAGATCACATGACCAATGATTTCCGAGGCGGCTCACGCTTGGGAAGCTATATTCTCTCGGAGATGGTGCAGACGACGGAACGTGCATCGCGGCTGATCCTGTTTCGTCTCTCGCTACTGCCGATATCCTGGTTGTTGGCGAAATTTAAACCGCCAATTCAACCCGGACTTGGTGCCAAAGGATTCTCGGAATACAGGGAGAAGCATCGAGGGACATTCTCGGACCTGATGCGCAGGTACAACCGCGCTCCGGATTGGTCCCGCCTGCCTGCCTCGTCGCGCCCGATCTTTGACCGGTGATCGACAGCGCAAGCGAATCGACGTGACGAGACGGTGCCCACCGCTCTCCTGGATTTCCCTTCGCCGAAGCGTTTAGAAATCTCCGCTTGCAAAGCGGACTGATGCTGATGAGCTTGGCGAGACTTCCCATGGCCGCGGAACGGATCAATCGGAAACACGATGATTACTCCCTGCTGGATGCTGGCTGCCGAACGAGGGACCTTGAACCCCTTCTGAAGGGTTGTCGGAACTATTTCGGTACGGATTTGGTCCCAGGCGATGGTGTGCTCCAATGCAACTTGGAGGTTCGACTTCCGTTCGAAGATGACACGTTCGACGTTGTGGCTGCGCTGGACGTACTTGAACACTTGGACAATCCCCATTGTGCCTTGCACGAACTGTACCGGGTCGCCCGCCGAACGTCCACTACATATCATTCCGCTGGAGATTCCTGCGTGGACATGGCCTCTCGGGGAAGTATCGATTCTCTCCCGACGCTGTCCTCGACCGACATCGTTGGGTTCTTTCCTATGAGGAAGCTGTTGGTTTCATCTACCGGAACAGCCATGATTACGGGATCGAGCACGAGATGATCCTGCCAGTGCGAGGACGCACCAAATGGGTGTCGAGTCCGATCGAGGCGTGGCTCGGCGAGAGATGGCCCGATCTGTTCGCCTATGGGGTTTTATTCGAGATCTCGCTTACGGGGTCTTCCGAATGAGAACGTGATGTTTGGCGCCGCGGCGGAATTTCTGCGGCTGGCTCCCGGAGAAGACATTGTCGTACTGGCCCCGCGGCGAGCGAGACTGTACCCGGATGAGTGATGTCGCGTTTCGAAGGCCTTCGCTGGCCCGCTACCGCGCGTTTTTGCTTTGGGGCGGCCTCAGCGTCTTGCGACTGCTGCTGTATGAGCGCATGACCCATGTCGCGTTGAATGGGACGGTGCTCGATTTCGGTGGAGGAGCCCAGGTTAACTACGCCGGCCTGATACCTTGCTGGACCGCCGCCGGACAGACTGTCGAATACCGGTCGGCCAATATCGACCCGGTGGTACAGCCGACATTTCAGCTTCGGATCGGTCAACTCCTCCCGATCAACGATGCGTCTTTCGACGCTGTCCTCTCCCTGAGCACGCTTGAGCACGTTTACGAACTTGACGATACGCTGGCGGAGCTCGGCCGCGTGCTCAAGTCCGGAGGCCGCTTGGTTCTCGCTATTCCCTTCATGTTCCGTGTTCATGGCCACCCTGACGATTATCATCGCGGCACGCCGAGCTTCTGGCGACGGAAGTTGGGCGAGTCGGGCTTCGAAGATGTTGTCGTGGAGGCCCTCGCATGGGGCCCGTTCTCGACCG
>JAPOSK010000339.1 GCA_026709725.1 Paracoccaceae bacterium
AGTGAGTTTCGAAAGGAGCTGGAAGCCCTGAGGAAAAATCTGCTAAATTATTCTCGCATGCTGGCAGAATTAGCCGGTGTCGAAGACCTTACAGAACTTGAGGAGGATGCTTGATGGTCGGCGCAAAAACACGCAAAGTCTTCATCTCTTTTCACCATCGGGATGAAGTATACAAAACCCGATTCGCAAGAATCATGGACGGGAATATCGTGGATAAATCCGTTGAAGATGGGGATATAGACTCGTCGAATAACACGGACCGCATCCGGCGGATTATCCGCGATAATTTTATTGCCGACGCCACTGTTACTGTGGTGTTAATTGGTGAATGCACCTGGCAGCGCAAGCACGTGGACTGGGAGGTCGGCTCCAGTTTGCGGGATACAAGCAAAAACCCGCGTTGCGGGTTGCTTGGCATTCTTTTGCCCACTCATCCTGATTACGGGAGGAGAGAGTATAACCCACGCCTGATGCCCCCGAGGCTTGCCGATAACTTGCGGGGGAGCAGCCCTTATGCTGCAATCCATGACTGGACTGATAATCCAGTTTCTGTCAAAGGATGGATAAACGCCGCTTTTGGAAGAATATCTCGCCAGCCTGATCCGGATAATACTCGCGATCAGTTTGGTAAAAACCGTTCCGGCCCCTGTTCTGCAGGCTGGCAAGATTAGTGCCTGTTCCAGCCAATCCAAAAATCTACCATATCGTTCATGTTGACCGGTTGCCCTCTATTATCCAGGACGGTCATCTTATGTGCGATGCGGAAGTCAGCCGGTGTGCACGGCCGGGCACGGGTATCGGCATGAGCAAAATCAAAATGCGGCGGCTCAAAGAATTAATCTTACCAAGCCATCCTGAATTGCATATTGGAGACTGCGTGCCGTTTTTCTTTTGTCCCCGGCCGGTCATGCTTTATGTAATTCACCGGGGGGACCATTCTGAATTACCTTATGCGGGTGGACAAAATCCCATTGTTCATTTGGAGGCTGATTTGCATCAGACGGTTGCCTGGGCGAATGAGCATGGGCTGCGTTGGGCGTTCACACTTTCCAATGCCGGTTCTTATCATTTCCAGGATCGGCGTGACTTGTCTCAATTAGACGAGATTAACTGGAGCGCCGTGCAAACCGATGACTGGTCGCGACCTGATGATAAGGAAGGCAAACAAGCCGAATTTTTGATTGAAAATCAATTTCCGTGGTCGCTGGTCATGCGCATAGGCGCGTACTCGGCAAGGACGCGCCAGCATGTTTTAGCGGCTCTCGAATCCGCCACGCATAATCCGGATGTCCAAATCATCCCCGGGTGGTATTATTAAACGATGAGAGGCGGCCATGATTAAATACAAAGTCGGCGACATCCTCACCGAGGATGCCGAAGCCCTCGTCAATACCGTGAACTGCGTCGGTTTCATGGGGCGTGGCATTGCGCGTCACTTCAAACGGGCATTTCCCGAGAATTTTGAAGCCTACGCCGCCCATTGCAAACGTAAAGCAATGCAGCCCGGGCATGTGTTCGTTTTTGAAACGGGCGCAATTTCTCCGCGCTACATTATTAATTTTCCGACCAAGCGCCACTGGCGGAGCAAAAGCAAAATCGAGGATATCAAATCCGGCTTGATCTCGCTGGTGAAAGAAATTCGCTTGCGCAAAATCCGCTCAATCGCCATTCCCGCTCTCGGTTGCGGACTCGGCGGGCTGGATTGGCCGGAAGTGCGCCGCCTTATGCAGGAAGCACTGGGTGAATTGGATGATGTGGCTGTCACCATATTTGAACCGGGCGGTGGACCTGCGGACAATCAGGTCAACTGTTCAAGCGATACTCCCAAAATGACCCCCGGACGAGCCGCCTTGGTCGGACTGATGGACTGTTATCTTCGCGGTCTGCTGGACCCTTCTGTAACGCTGCTGGAAACACACAAACTCATGTATTTCATGCAGGCCGCCGGTGAGCCGCTGAAGTTGAAATTTGTCAAGGAACGCCACGGGCCCTATGCTCAAAATCTCCGGCATGTGCTAAAAGCCATTGAAGGGCATCTGGTGTTCGGCTACGTCGGCAGCGGTGATGTCCCCGGCAAGCAATTGGAAATTGTTCCGGGCGCGGCCAAGGATGCCGCCGTCTTTCTTAAAAATCATCCCTCAACATTTGAGCATTTTAAAAAAGTCGCTGACTTGGTGGACGGTTTTGAATCTCCATCTGGTCTGGAGTTGTTGTCCACAGTGCACTGGGTCGCTTGTGAAGAGCGGCCCCGGACCATGGACGCCATCGCCGAGCACGTTTATGCGTGGAACGAGAGAAAAAAACGGTTTTCCCGGCGGCAGATGGAAAGAGCGGCACGGGTGCTGTCGGACAAGGGTTGGATGGCTGTCCCCAGTGGGATGGATGCATGAATTTCAGACGGGTCTCTGAAGTCAAAGAACTAACAGAAGCCGCGGACTACGGCTGAGCCGCCGGCCGCCCTCACCTTTCCAAAAAAATTT
>JAPOSK010000484.1 GCA_026709725.1 Paracoccaceae bacterium
TGGCCTACAGAGGGTCCCTGCATGCAGGAGCGAGATTTTGTCCGCAATCTCAAGGATCTCATCAAGATCCTGACTGATGAGCAGGACCGCGGCGCCATCAGTTGCCATATTGATCAGCGCCTGCCGGATCGCATTGGCGGCCTTGGCATCGACCCCCCAGGTCGGCTGGTTGACGATGAAGACCTTGGGGGCCTGCAGGATTTCCCTGCCGATCAGAAATTTCTGGAGATTGCCGCCGGAGAGCGATCGTGCAGCATGGTTGACGCCTGGCGTGCGCACATCGAATTCAGTGACGATGTCCTCGGCGAAACGGGTTGCCGCCAACCAGTCAACCACCCCTTTCCTCGCCAGTGATTTACGGACACGGCCCGTCAGGAGTGCATTCTCGATAAGCGTCATATCGGTTGAGGCCGCATGACCGTTCCGCTGCTCCGGCGCAAAAACCAGTCCGCACCGGCGGCGGCCATTCGGCGATTCGCCATCAATCCGTCTGTCCTCAACCCAAATCTCTCCCGCCGTGCTCCTGCGTTCACCGGACAGGGCCAGCATCAACTCATCCTGACCATTCCCTGCAATACCGGCAATGCCGTGAATCTCCCCTTCACTGATCTCCAGACTGATATTGGCAAGTTCAGTACCAAATTGCGACTGGGGCGCGAGACCGAGGGCGGTTGTGCGGAAACACTGTCTGCCACGGGTTGCCGGCGTCCGCACCGGGGCAACGATCTGGGTCCCGACCATCATTTCAGCCAGACTGACTGCTGTTTCTTCGGCGGGAATGCAGGTGTCGACAACATTTCCACTGCGCAATATGGTCGCACGATCACAGAGATGCCTGACCTCCTCAAGCTTGTGGGAGATGTAGAGAACCGCGATGCCCTCCGTGACCAGCTGTCGGAGCGTCCCGAAGAGTTTTTCCGTCTCAAACTGCGTCAGGACTGACGTGGGTTCATCCATGATCAGCAGCTGGGGCGACTGCAGGAGGCAGCGGACAATTTCGACACGTTGCTGCTCACCGGCCGAGAGATCGCCGACAATCTGGTGCGGGGAGAGGGCCAGCCCATAGAGTTCCGCCAGGGACGCGATCCTGTCCGCAATTCCACGCAGCGTTTCATGCGGAACGCTGAGAAGCATGTTCTCGGCAACGGTGAGTGCGTCAAACAGGGAAAAATGCTGAAAAACCATGGCCACGCCCTGCCGCCGGGCGTCGCGCGGGTCGTCAGGCGCATAGGGGCGCCCCCTGAATTTCATGGTTCCCGAATCCGGACGCAGCAACCCGTAGATCATCTTGACCAATGTCGATTTTCCAGCACCGTTTTCACCAAGGAGCGCATGGATCTCTCCAGCCTCGACTGCAAAGGAAATGTCATCACAGGCCTTCACGCCCGGGAAACTCTTCGTCATGGCATCAAGCTGAAGGGCGGTATCACGTGCGCTTGGTGTGTCGGTCATCCATCTCTCCAGACAGCATGGCGTGAATCGTGTACGGTATGGGGCGCTCCGCCCCTGCCATCAGCCGGATATGCAAGCATCATTCCTTGACTCTGCACATCCCGGCCAATACCCTGCCGACCTATACCCTGATTTCCTGCTTGACAGCAAATTCTCTTGTATGTAACCGGTTAGATACTTATGCTCCAAAAAATCCGCTCTGGATTTTGCAAGCGTGTTATCAGAAAAAGGAGGACAGCATGTCATTCATAAAAGCGTTCATCGAGGCGGAGACGGTCACGCGGCGGAACTTTCTTCTCGCCGGTGCCTATGGAATTACCGGAGCAGCGGCATTGCGCATGTTTGGGCCTGCCCCGACCATGGCCATGACCTACAGCGACCCGACCATTGCCTGGAGTTACCGGAACCGGACAAACCCCTACTGGAACGAGATCGTCTCCGGCGGTGAAGCGTTTGTGGAAAGCCTTGGCAAGTCGAAAGATGACCTGACACATCTGATCAATGAGGGCTCATCGGAGAAATCACTGGCCGATGTCAAGGCACTCCTGGCCAAGACAGACGGGGAATTGGCACTGGCGATCGATACCAATGATGCGCCCAATGCCCGACCTGTGGTGGAAGCCTGCGCTGAAGCGGGCGCCTATGTCTCAACCCTCTGGAACAAGACCGATGATCTCCACCCCTGGGATTTTGGTGACAACTATGTCAGCCATATGAGCTGGTCCGATGAGGGGCCGGCCGAGCGGACGGCACGGATTCTGCTGGATGCGATGGGCGGCAGGGGCGGTGTTGTCCACCTTGGCGGCATTGCCTCCAACAACCCGGCAATTGAGCGGCTGAATGGTCTGAAGAATGCGCTGAAGGACTATCCGGATGTTGAGCTGCTTGATGCCCAGCCCGCCGACTGGGATACGCAGAAGGCCAACCAGGTCATGCAGGGCTTCATTACACGGTACGGCGACGAAATCACCGGTGTGCACTGCGCCAATGACACCATCGGCTACGGTGTTCTTGAGGCCTTGCG
>JAPOSK010000392.1 GCA_026709725.1 Paracoccaceae bacterium
GGCCGCGCGTGCACCGGCTGCACCCCTCACCCCGAATGTAGAGATGCCGATCGCCCGTCTCCATCAGTGCGATCACCTCCCCGGCCAGATCCGGTGAAAGCCGGCCCTCATTGACGGCAGCATGATAGGTGATCCGGCACCGGGGACAGATGACGCCGATCAGACGCTGATACATCAGCCCCCGGATGACGGAGGGCTCACAGAGTTTCCATGTGTCGACACCAAGATCATGCAGACGATCAAGAATGCCCAGCGCCGATCCCGAGTGGATCGTGGTCCAGAGCGCGTGCCCGGTCATCGCGAGTTCAATGGCATAGCCGGCCAGGATCCGATCCCGCAACTCGCCGAGGACCACGACATTCGGATCCGAGCGCAGGGTCGACTTGATGGCCTCGACAAAGGCCTCACCCCGGGTCTGGTCACTGCGTGGAGCAACAGCGACATGGACAGCACCGGCAATGGAGAGCTCAACCGGCTCCTCGATCGAATAGGCCGAGATCTCGAACTGCTTTTCGCGGATCATGGCATTGAGGATCCGCTGCAGCGTGGTCGTCTTGCCCGATGAGACCTTCCCGGCGAGGAGATACATCCCGCTCGTCCGCCGCCGCATGATCCCGATGTCCCTGATCTGGTCCGGCAGGTAACCGAGCTGACCGATATCATCCCCATCACTGCCAAAACTGTATTTGAGACGCATGACCAGCGATGCCCGGTGACCCGATGTCGGTGTATACTGCAGGCGGATGATCTCGACATCGGACGGCAACAGCCCCGATGCCTTGCCCAGCGCTCCCTTCATGTAGCTGGTTGTTCCCGTCTCCGAACCCTGGTCCACGGCCACGGCAAAGGCGGCATTGATCAGGGACAGCCCCTCATGACTCATCCGGTTGGTCAGATGACGCAATCGGCCATGCACCCGGATCCGCACCTCACAGTACGACGCATGCACATGCACATGGATGTCCGAGGCCCGCTTCTCGGCCGCCATGGCGATGATCCGGCGCAGATCACGCTGCCGCTCAATCTGACTCGGCTCGCCATCACCATCCCGCATCCCCGTCGGCACCGCCTGATAGATCGCCTCGATCCGGTCACTGTCGATCTCATGGATGGCCATGATCTCCTGGCCCGCCTGACCGGCACGATCCAGCACGGCCTTCACATCAACCGACCAGCGGCTGCCCTTGGCCACCACCGCCTGTCCACTCTGGAAGATCGCCATCAGGCCCCGCTGCTCGACCGGCAGCTCCAGCACGCCCCCCGGTGCCGTGATCAGCGCCCCAACCCGCTCCGGTGCAAAGTCCGGCAGCACCTCACTCCCATCCATCCCGACCACCGCCCGCTCAGCGGTCAAGCGCGTACCGGATCTCCGCGCCCGCCCGCTGAACCACCATCCCCTCCCGGTCAATCCTCATCACTTCACCCACACCATCCACAACCATCCCCTCTGCCATGACCATCACCCTCTCGCCCACCCGCACACGCGCATGATATGTCCCGGCCACACCGCTGATTTCCTCCACCTGCACCGTCTCCAGCTCCCGGACAGCCAGCCCCCGACCATCCGGACCCTGGATATCCAAACCCTGAGCATCCCGCTTTTGGGCCGCAAGCGCAGCACCCACCCCCTCAATGCCCGTCCCCGCAATCGTCTCGACCGCGGGGATCGCAACCATATTCACCCGATCCTCGGCGGCCCTCACCTCCGCTTCCAGCTGCAACCGGTTGATCTGCCGCTGATAGCGAAGCGTTTCCATCTCCGCCGCCACCCGCTCTCCTGCCGGTGTTGCCGCGAAGGTCTGATATTCACCGGGCAGAATCTCGATCATCGCGTCCGGTCCATAGATTTCCATCAGCCTGCCAATCAGTTCCGCCTGCCGCAGCTGCTGCTCAAGCAGCAGGATACTTGCCGTGATCTCCGCCTGCCGTGCCAGCAGCGGCATCCCGCTCTCCCCCGCTTCCGGCACAACCACATCCTGGACCACCTCTGGCAGCACGACATCCGGCGCCCCGACCGGATCGCCCTCTTCTCCGCAACAGGCATCCTCCGCCCCGGCATCTTCGAGATGCCAGGGCCACTCCGGGAATTGCCCGGCACCGGACACACCCGTCGCCATCCCTGCCGCCACGACCAGCAGCATCAGCACAGACCAGCGTTGCCAGGGAATCTTCATCAGACAGAAATTCACAGCGGGCGGGCATTCATGTCAGACACGGGGGACCAGTGGTAAATGCGGGCCGTCACCTGCCAATGGCCCGTGGCCGGCACGAACGTCATGGCTTCCGGGACCAGCGCGGGCACATCCCGCAGCAGGGCAATATGGTCGGCAAGACCACCAGCGACATCGATGCGCACATCGTGATAGGAGTCCGGCACCCCGGCTGCAGGATTCCCGTTGACATCACCCGGCAACTGCCGCCGGGTCATCCTGATCTCAACCCCGAGATCACGAAAGCGCTCATGGAGAATGC
>JAPOSK010000178.1 GCA_026709725.1 Paracoccaceae bacterium
CGTGCCGGTGGCCGACAACGTTTCCGTCGACGACATGCCCCGCTACCGGGAGCTTTGGAAGCACATCGGTCCCTCCATGCCCAAGAAGGGACGGGCCTCGGCGGGACGCCTCGACCCCTTAAGCCTTCCGCCTGACCTGAAAGGCGCCATTGACGCCCTCTACGGCCACTACAAGGAGACATTCGCTTCCTGGAAAGCGGTCGGAATCGAAGTGCCTCCTGTCTTCATCGTCGTTTGCAGCAACACGGCCACCTCGAAGCTGGTTTATGACTACATCGCTGGCTTCGAGCGTTCGGATGGGGTGGCGGTGCCGGGGCATCTGCCGCTTTTCCGCAACTACGACGAAGACGGAAGCCGTGCTCCGCGCCCACAAACCCTGTTGATCGACAGCGAGCAACTGGAATCCGGCGAGGTCCTCGACGATGCGTTCCGCGCCATCGCCAAGGACGAGATCGAGAGATTTCGCCGGGAACGCAACGAACGCAATGGCGCAGGCAAGGAGGATGCGCCGATTACCGAAGCCGAACTGCTGCGCGAGGCCATGAACACGGTCGGCAAGCAGGGGCAGCTCGGCGAGTCAATCCGCTGCGTGGTCTCCGTCGCCATGCTGTCGGAAGGCTGGGATGCCAACACCGTCACGCACGTTCTTGGCGTGCGGGCATTTGGCACACAGCTGCTCTGTGAGCAGGTGGTGGGTCGCGGGCTGCGTCGGCAGTCCTATGAACTGAACGAGAACGGACGCTTCAATGTCGAATACGCCGACGTGCTCGGCATCCCCTTCGACTTCACCGCCGAGCCGGTGAAGGTGCGGCCCGTTAAGCCGCGTCGCACGATCCACGTCCACGCAGTCAGTCCGGACCGTGACGCGCTGGCCATTGAGTTCCCTCGACTGGAGGGTTACGCCTACGAATTGCCGGAGGAACGGCTCAGCGCCAACTTCACCGCGGACTCGACCCTGACCTTGACGCAGGAGATGGTGGGCCCGACCCGCACCCAAAACGAGGGCATTCTCGGCGAAGGCGTCGTGTTGACGCCGGAGCAAAGGGTCGCAACACGCCAGGCGACCGTGGCGTTCCACCTTGCCAATCACCTGCTTTTCAAGCACTTTCGCGATGGCGACGAAGGCGCGAAGCTGCACTTGCTTGGCGACCTGAAGCGCATCGCCCGGCAGTGGCTTGACGACTGCCTGATCTGCGAGGGCGGAACCACCGCGAGCCAGATGGTCCACACAAGCGTCGAGGACGAAGCCTGCGACATCATTCACCGAGCTATCGTCGCCTCTTCAGGCGAGGGGCAAGTGCGGGCCGTGCTCGATCCCTGCAATCCGCGAGGCTCCACAGCGGAGGTGGACTTCACCACGTCCAAGACCAACCGTTGGGAGACTGACCCAGCCAAGTCCCACGTCAACTGGGGAATCTGCGACAGCGATTGGGAACGCGAATGCTGCCGGGTGGCCGAGGCGCATCCCAAAGTTCTCACTTACGTCAAGAACCAGGGCATGGGCTTCACTGTTCCGTACTGCTCCGGCGGCAGGTCGCGGCAGTACGTGCCGGACTTCATCCTCCGCATTGATGACGGCGGCGAGGAGCCCGTGAACTTGGTCGTTGAAGTCAAGGGCTTTCGTCGCCAGGACGCGAAGGACAAGGCGGACACGATGCGCTCGATGTGGGTTCCTGGCGTTAACGCGCTGCGGGACTTCGGCCGCTGGTCATTCACGGAATTCACCGACGTGAAGACCATGCAGCGGGATTTTGACCAGTGGTTTGCCGACAATGCCGCATCTCCCCAAATGCGGGCCGCGCACAGTTTGATACTTGCCGGCGGAAGCGCACCGGATATGGAATACATTCCACGCCGAAGAAGCAAAATCTGGTGATTCTGGTGGATACGTCGGTTTGGGTCGATCACCTCCTGCGGCCCGACGCCATGATGTTGGAGCAGCTCAGGGACAACAACGTGCTCATGCATGCAATGGTGATTGGGGAACTGGCCTGCGGGAACCTCCCGGACCGCGCTGCGAAGATGGCGATGCTGCGGGTTCTGCCACGCATCTCCGAGTTGTCAAATGACGCCGTCACTGGAAGTGTCGAGCAGCGCAAACTGATGGGACGCGGGATTGGCTTCGTGGACGCTCACCTCGTCCTTTCGGTTGTTGAGCGGCAGGACACCCGGTTTTGGACCCGTGACCGTCGCCTGCATCAGGTGGCCAACGAATTGGGTGTCGCTTTCGTTGACGGTGGTGGAGATGGCTAGCAAAGGGGACGCTTGAGCATGGCGCGAAGGTCGAAGGCGAAAAAAAGCACGAAGCAAGTCGAAACGCTGACGCATCAGGAAGAGTCGAGGCGGAACATCCCGACCGCTGAGCTGGAGTCCGTGATGGCGGAGGACGACAAAAGCCCGATCCGAGTTGCCTTCGAGCGGCGCAATCGAGACCTTGATCCGCAGCTGGTGTGGCGGGGGCAGGGCGAGC
>JAPOSK010000035.1 GCA_026709725.1 Paracoccaceae bacterium
CACCTCTTCAAATCCGAAGCAAGGGGTGAAGATGAGTTTCTGGAACCGTTGATGGAGAACTTTGCCAGCTGGTATCGTCATTCCGCACAGGAAAACATGGGTGGAAATTATGAACTGTTCGAGACACTCCGAAAGGTGATGCCCGGTTTTCGTGAGTTGAATCTGTCGGAATCCGGGGAAATGTGCGTTCACTGAAGGCCCTTTTCAGCCATCCCGAAAACAACGACACACTTGTCCGTTACGGTTTCGGCCAGCTTTCAGACGGCCAGAAAATGCTTGTGGCACTCTACAGTCTGCTGGCACTGTCCGGGAATCGTCGTCTCTCGCTCTTCATCGATGAGCCTGACAATTTTGTTTCCCCGCGCGAGATCCAGCCCTGGCTTGCCGAACTTGAGGAACGCTGTGGTGAAAAACTCGAGCAGGCTGTGATTATATCACATAATCCCATATCCATCGACTATATGGCCGGAGCTTCGGGGAGATGGTTTTCGAGGGATGAGCAGGGACCGGTGCGGGTCATGAACAGCCCGGAGCAATTGGTTGACGGTCTTGCCCTTTCAGAATTGGTCGCCCGGGGATGGGAACGGTGAGTGGTGTCAAGTTCATCCTGCTGTGTGAAGACAAACAGACGAATGCCTTTGTTCGTCGGTTTCTCAAGTGTCGGAACCTTGATCTCCGGGATATCACGACACTCCCCCTCCCGGATGGAAGCCAGTCTGGCGAGCAATGGGTGCGCCAGCGGTACCCTCGTGAGTTGAAGTCAATCCGCTCAAGGCAAAACGCCCGTTTGATTGTCGTTACGGATGCTGACAGCGGTTCGACGGAGAATCGACGAAAGCAGTTGGATAGGGAATGCATCGATCAGAACATTGCATGCAGAACGGATGATGATCGGGTGTTTGTCATCATCCCTCGCAGGAATATCGAGACATGGCTTGCATATCTTGACGGAACAACTGTCAACGAAAATGAAAATTACCCCAGGTTGCATCGGGAGCGGGACTGTCGCCCGCATGTCGGAAAACTTTTCAAGATGTGCCAGGAAAACAGGTTGTGCCAGCCAGTACCTCCTTCACTGAGTGACGCATGCAGGGAATACCGAAGATCGGGACAATGGAGGCAAGCTGCTTTTGGCAGACCGGTTGATCGGTCTCTGTGGTTTTGATCGCCCGACTTCCACTCTGAGGTGTGGCCCCCGGCAGCCAAACCGGAGCGGGGATGCAGTCCTGTGTGCGAGCGACACTCCATGATACGGTTTGGGCATATGGACGCACCCGGTGGGTGGCAGCGGTTACTCTGTTTCAATTGTGGCCTGCCGGTTCTGACCGGAGTTTCTTGAGACGGATGGCGGCAATCCGGGCGAACTGAACGGTGAGTTTTCTGCGGCGGGCCGGCGAGAGTCCGAGGCGGATGCTGCCGGAGTGAATCTCGGCATCAAAGCCGTCCGTTGTGATGAGGCCGGTCTCATCGGGCAGGAGTCGGGTGGGAAAGTCCATGCCAACTGCAAAGTAGAATTCATCGCAATAGGCTGTGTAGTTCTGCCACTTGTTGTCGCTGATGAGGTCCTGCACTGACGATTTGCATTCGATGATCCAGAATTCACCCTTCCGACCGATGGCGGCGATATCAACGCGCAAATCTCTTCCTGGAAGAACAAACTCCTTGAGACAGGCAAAACCCAGATGTTTTTCGAGATGGTTGCAGGCACCCGCTGCGATCTGATGGCCTGTCAGTCCTGATGATATGGCTGCCATTGTGATCTGTGCCGCAGTGCCTGGTGTTGTGAAGTGCCCGGACATAGGCAAGATTAAGGGAGGACACAAGGACAGGGTGGTGACAGACCCGGACCGGATTTCCATTCATGCAGCGAGAGTCATAATCATCAGCAGGAGTTATCACATGGTTTTGAACATTCATTCGAGAGGCACGTAAGCCGGATGGCAGACAAGGCTGCCTTGCGCACGACATCAAGGAAAACGCGGGGTCGCCTTGACCATCAGGCGCTATCAGTGGTGATCAGTCGGGAGTTTGTCCGACTTGTGCGGGAACGATTCATGGGTGCATCAATTGCCGGGTATTGCGCCATCGGCACTGAGATGAACCCGTATGATGCAATGGTCGAATGTCATGCCATGGGGTGTAAACTCTGTGTTCCCGTTATCAGGAAATCGGAAAAAAAACTGGTCTTTGGACATTGGACACCGGCCATGGACATGGTTATCGGTCAGTTCGGAATTGCGGAACCGGTTGTGCTTGATCAGCAGGTCCCGGACGTGATTGTGTTGCCCCTGCTGGCCTATGACGGAGAGGGGCGACGCCTGGGATATGGTGGAGGGTATTATGACCGTGCTCTGGCGGAGTTGCGTGCTGTCGGGCAGGTCTGGGCCATCGGTTTTGCAGCGGGTGGGCAGATGGTTGATGCCCTGCCTTGCGATATGCATGATCAGCCTCTTGATATGGTCGTCACAG
>JAPOSK010000612.1 GCA_026709725.1 Paracoccaceae bacterium
CTGGATCGTATCAACCAGCCAACTTTTGCCCAACCGGCGCCGCCGCAACAGAAAGACGTGATCGCGCTGTTCGATCAGATCCAGGCTCCGCGCAGTCTTGTCAACATAATAGCAACCACTCAGACGCAGTCTGGCAAAATCCTGAATGCCGACAGGCAGGCGTTTACGCATCATTTGATCCGTCCCCTCTCATACAGGCAATTGCCAGCGTGAGCCGCTGCGGACATGTTCGACCTGTCAATATACCCGAACAGGTCTCCCGATTTGATCTGCTCTCACCCGCATCACCATATTGCGCGATCACGTGTCCCGACCTTGATTGCGAGGTGCGGCACCCTGGCATCAAGATCGAGCAATCCGGATTCCGTGCAAAGGAATGCCCGGGGTCCAATTGCCTGCAAATCACGATTTTCAACCCTGGCACGGCACGGCTGACGGCCAACAGGGCTGCGGACAGGCAGGTGCATACCGCCGCGTCAGAGCTGATCGCGATCGACCGAACGCCTTGCGAGATCCAGGGCCTGCTCGCGCGCTGCGCAGGACAAGGAGAATTGGGGGGAGATTGTGGGAACGATTGCAGCGATCCTGCTCAAGGAATGTGTTTGATTTCAAAAGAAAATGGTGCGGTCGAGAAGACTCGAACTTCCACGGGTTTTACCCCACAGCGACCTCAACGCTGCGCGTCTACCAATTCCGCCACGACCGCTTTGTGATGTCTGCATTGGCAACCGCCAGGAGCAGAGACGGGAGCGGATTAGCGGGAAGCGCGTGTGCATGCAACCCGATCGCGCCTCAATGCAGACTGCAGACCCCCGATCCCCGGGCTGGATTCTCTGCCGGCTTCGCCCTAATGAAGACAACGGGACGCACAGGAAACAGGGGGTGATGCCTTGACTGTCGACTGGATTGTCAGCAGCATGCCTGTTGCCTACACCACAGCCCTTGATGCGATGGCAAGACGTGCTGAAGCCATCAGGGATGGCCAGGCTCCGGAAACCGTCTGGCTTCTTGAGCATCCCCCGCTTTACACGGCGGGAACCAGCACCGACATGCGTGACTACTTCGGCGGGAATGATCTTCCTGTTCACCGCACGGGTCGCGGTGGACAGTTGACCTATCACGGTCCGGGGCAAAGGATCGTCTATGTCATGCTTGATCTTGGCAGGCGGGGTCGCGATCTGCGGCGATTCATGGCCGACCTCGAAGCCTGGATTATCACGACGCTTGCAGAATTCGGGGTCAGGGGCGAGGTCCGGGAGGGACGGATCGGCATTTGGGTAACCGGTGGGGAGACAGCTGATCGGGCCGGTGAGTGTAAAATTGCGGCACTTGGCCTGCGTGTCCGCAAGTGGGTCAGTTTGCACGGGTTGGCGATCAATGTTCATCCGGATCTGTCGTATTACCGCCATATCGTTCCCTGCGGCATCAGCGATTATGGCGTCACAAGCCTGCACGACCTCGGCATTGCCGTCGAACTGGCGGAAATTGATGCTGTTTTGCGGAACACGTTCGGGGGGCATTTTGACAATGCCACTCTTGTGGATACCCCTGACACAGTGTTGCTTTGACCCGGATTGGGCGTGATCCCCACATGGCGGACCCGGAACTCTGTCAGTCCCTGATCATGCATGGTCTGCCCCAATCACAGTGGACCCCAATCGCACCGGGCCCCAGTCGGCACTTCGGCGAAACGCCACCCCATCTCCCGAATGGTTTCGCGGCAGCACCGATCCGTGTCACCTTCCGGGCCGTGACTCCGCTCCCCCTGCATTGTCGGTTCACTGGGGCGCGGCGAATCCCCCGGGTCCGTGATCGGGGAGAGGGCTCCCAAGCCAGGAACCCCTCCCCCGGAGGACAGCACGGGGAGCCCTCCGATGACGCACACGCACGCCGCACCCACCACTGCCAGGACAGAAGAGGTCGCCACTGACATGGCGACATGCCACCAGCCCTTGATCATGACGGTCCGGGGTCGGGACCCCCGGAGAATTGACGAGACCGGGAGGAGAGACTGCGCACCGGTACGGGCGGGGCAGCGAGGGATGCCGGGGCAAGATCCTGACCCGTCGGGTGGCCCAGCGCTGGTGGTGAGGCGGCAGGCCCGGCTCAGAGGTCTGGTGCGGGTCTGGGATCGGGAATGGAGGGTGGACTGTCGTCGGGATCGGGCCCTGCCTCTGCGAGCGACTGTTGCGCTGCCTGATCGGCCCGGAGGGCCGCGCGGCGGTGCTCGTCGTCGAGGAAGGACTGGGTGACGGAATCCAGGGGATGGCCGGCGCGGGCGTCCGCGAGGGTCTGCTCGGACCGGGTCAAGGCCCAGTCCTGATCCGCGATGATTTCGGGAACCATCTCCTGGCGGGGGTCGGCGGCGGCGGCCTGCACCGCCGCAAGGCCCTGGCGGGCGCGCCCGGCCCAGGCCTCAAGCACCCGGAGCCTCGGACTGCCAGTGCCGCCGACCTCCGGGTG
>JAPOSK010000585.1 GCA_026709725.1 Paracoccaceae bacterium
AATCCCATCCCTTCGTCAACCATCGGGTCACCCCCGCCCGGCCGTCACCCGCCATCCCTCCGCAAGGGGCCCGGGTCCGGGCGCGGACCGGCGTCCGGCCGGAGCGGACGGCCCCCATCCTGATGATGGAGGGCGGGGGATGACGTCAATGCGACGGGCCGGCGATGAGGACGGGGACGGCCGGTGACGACCCGGCCGATGGCGGCCCCATGGGTTCATGGACATCCCCTGGGGGCGTCCCGGGACCCGCCGCCAGGGGATCATCGCCACCGGGATCATGACGGGGACGGGGCGGTCCCGGGGGCCGGGCCGGACGCCGGCGGCGGCGAAGCCCGTCCCTGTCATGCATCCCCGGGCCGTCATGCATCCCCGGGCCGGCGATGCAGGGTCGGGCCCCGCCGGTCCATGACCGGGCGGAGCCCCATCATGACAGTGGGGACGGAGGCGCCGGGGCGGAGCGGGTCCGCCCTGGCGCCTTGCAGGCATCGGTGAACCATGCGGCCGTCTCCGCTGATCTCTGTTGCATGCCGATCTGGATGAGGCGGAACGGCATGGCATGCGATCAGAGGGGAGTCAGGTGTGTGTTGTCGATAGGATCACGCCGGGGGCCTCAAGGCCGATGCGGCCCGGGCGATGACGATCGAGCGGTTTGTCGTGCCCACGGCCAGTCTGGCCGGGTTCTACCCTTTGAGGCGTCAGCCCCTGCCCGGGACGGAGACGCTGTGGCAGGGCGTTCGGACCCTCGGGGGAGTGTGTTTGCGATCAGGACATGGGAGGACATCAGGATGCACCGGAATGGCGCGGAGTTAGGCGTGTTACATTGATAGCTCCGGGGGAGGGGTGTTGTGTTTGGGGCGCTCGACCCGATTCCAGGTCACGGACCCGGGGAATCCGTCGTGCCCAATGAACTGACCATGCAAGGGGGTGGATTGACCACCCGGACGGTGGCATGGATCGGTGCCGCCGCGAGCCATTCGGGAAAGGGGGCCGATGCATCGCCGAATCGCTGATCGGGGGCGAATGCGATTCTGGCGGATCACCTGTTATCAGGGACGTGCAGATCTCCGGTTCCGCCATACGGGGATCACGCCCGGCAAGCATGTCGGAAGAGGAAGAAAGCCAAGACCAGTCAGGGAGTTGGTCTCTGCACTGTCCGCAGGATATCACCCCTCAATCAAAGTTAATGCCATTGCCCCCTAGGAGATCGAGCATCAGGGGCCCAAGCGGGTGCTGTGGATCCAGTCCCAGGGAACCGCACCGGAATGGCGCGGAGTTAGGCGTGTTACATTGATAGCTCAGGGAGGCCCTGGTGAGGCACCGTCGGATGTCACAGCTTGAGCAGGAAAGGAAAGTCGCATAAATGCAGCAGATGAGGCAGCACCGGTTGGTGAAGTTTCAACATCATCTGGGACAATCCCCCTTGTAGCGTTGGAGGCACATTCGTGACAACGCTTGTGGCACTTGCCTCCAAAGATGCGCTTGTCATGGGAACCGACAGTCTTGGCACTGTGACCAGGCGGTTGTTGGATATACGTGATCTCTTGCAATTCTTTGACTCCAAAGACGGCTTCAAGATCAAGGTCGATGGTCAGGGCCAGCCGGTCATTGATAACTTTTTCGTCCTTTTGGAACAAGCACAGGCTGTTCCATATAATCAGTTGAGTAATGTCTCGAAGTTGTTCGACCTGAGTCCTCTGCCGATGGGAGTGATGTTCACTGGGATAACGTCGATAGGGACTCGCACGATCGGTAAGTTGGTCTCCGAATTCAAAGAAAAGGATCCAGCCTTTGACACGGAAGAAGATCCGTCGAACTATGCGGTTCGTGTGATCGGTGATCGACTGTTGAAGACTTTGCGAGAACTCTATGCCAGCACATACCCGCAACAATACGATCAGCCGGAACTTGAGATCATCATTGGTGGTTATGACCAGTTAAGCTACTTGCCAAGCCTTTACAGGATTAATGTTCCTGAGGATACGATTGACGAGATTTTCTCGAGTGACTCACCCTTCGGTTTAGCGTTTGGCGGACAAACGGATTGGATACAACGAATCGTTTTTGGCACAGACGAGGATAACCAAGTGAGATTGGCAGCGCGAACACATGACCTACTCGTGGACTACCATCAAAGAGTAGGTGCGGCCTTGGCCGATGCTGGAATCGCCTTTCAAGTTCCACATCCAGACACATGGAGTGATGAACTCAATCTTTTCAATGACTGGAGTCTCCAAGGTTTGGATGCAGATATTGCTGACTTCTCCGAACAAAATGCTATCGATTGCGTAGACTTCTTCATTGAAATCATGATTAGGGCACAAGCTGTGAGTTCGCAATTACCAACGGTCGGAGGCGACATCAGCGTCGCGGTAATCCGTAAAGATGGTTTCCACTTTGTTTCACGTCAGGAGTGGCGTCACCGCGACCACAGAACCCAGATTCCGGGAGCACAACAGT
>JAPOSK010000131.1 GCA_026709725.1 Paracoccaceae bacterium
CTTCCGACCCTGCGTTCGGCGTCGGTCAGCTCGATAGCCTTACCAACCACCGCCTCCACGCCAGGCATGATGATGTCCTCTCCAAGAATGTCCTCGACTTCAACCTCCTGCCCCGATCGCCCGAGCACATCGTCAAGCATGAGAATGCTGCTATCGTGTCCAGCGTAGAGTTCCTTCATCAAGGCGTCACGCCGTACGCGCCCAGCATCGTCGCCGTCAAG
Organism: Paracoccaceae bacterium; assembly: GCA_026709725.1. Classification (GTDB taxonomy): domain Bacteria; phylum Pseudomonadota; class Alphaproteobacteria; order Rhodobacterales; family Rhodobacteraceae; genus MPNP01. The sequence continues at coordinate 222 of JAPOSK010000131.1, forward strand.
AAGGACAAGTGGTCGAACTTCTTGCGCAAGAAACAGGGACGCGAACTGACCGACAAGCTTGGTGCCGCCGCAAGCGGTGATGTAGATATCCGCCGGCAGGGCCGTACGCTTCGCCACGGCACATTGTTCCGAAAGCGCATGCAGGTAGTAATAGTCGCTCATACCCTCGACGAGGACATTCTTTGCGCGTTGGAACAGTCCGCGTACCATCGCGTAACCGGCTGCAGCCTGTAGTGGAAAGATCGTCTCACGATCCTTCGGCCAGGTTTCAACACTGATGAGCGAGTGGCCTGTGTCGTCCTCGGTGACAGGCCGGACGCGATGCAGATGCTCACCGTCAATCAGGAACGGAGAGTGCGTCGAATAGAGAAGCTGGTTCTTCTCCGACAACTCCTCGAAAAACGCGATCAGCTCCTGCTGCGCGGTCGGGTGCAGATGCAGCCCCGGCTCGTCCAACAATAGGATCGCGTCCTTGTGGCCTTCGTCCGACTCGACCAGGAAGACAAGATAGAACGAAAAGAACCATTGGAAGCCCTTGCTGCGGGCCTCCAGCTCGATCTCAACATCGGGCCGCCGGTCGTCGGCAATCCAGATGCGGAAATAATCGCCGTCTGCGTGATAGCGTATCCTGTGGCGTCGCTGAGACCACCAGCTGGAAAACCGATTGCTGATGTCAAGGGATGCAGAATTGAGACGGATCGCCCGCTCTTCCTTGCGACGCTGGTCCCCGACAATCACATCGTCGGACGGCTGGTTGCCCTGTTGGCGCGTGCTCTGGGCCTCCTCAGCGCCAAGGTCCGCGATCTCCTTCGGGTCGAGGCCAACATGCCCAAACATAGCGCTGATCGTTCTCACCCGTGCGTCAGTCTCGTCACGAGCTAGGTCTTCGAGGAAGCGCGGTAGCCATATCGCGCTGTCGAGAACGCCGTAGTTCTCAAAATAGATGAAAACGGGCAGCTTGCTTTTGACCAACTCGTCGATGCGCTCCAACACAGGCCCGCCTTTGGCGGAATCCAGGACAGGAGCAAGCTCGGCCTGAAACGCCTCAACCATGCTCGCGGTTTGCGGACTGCTCTTCTCCTCCGACTCTCTGCGAAGCATATCAAGCAGTTCCGCGCCTTCGGCGTTCCGCAAATCACCCACCGCCTTGACCTTGTTCTGCCAGGCTGTCGCCCATTCCGCAAGTTCGGTACGCAAGCTTGCGGTTACTTCCTCCTGTTCCGGCGCAGGTGCAGCCAGGCGTCGGGCGCAGCTGGCGAACGTGCTGAGTGCATTGACGATAAGATCCGAGGTCAGATCTTTCTCTTCAATCTCCGGCTCATACTGAAACAGGAGCGAGCCATCGTAGTATCGGGTGGCCACGACTTGTCTTGGCAATGTTTGCTCCGGTTCAACAAGCGCGGCGATTTCGTTCTTGAGATCATCCGGCAGAATGAAGGCAACCGAACAGACAGGCCAGTCGTCGCCTTTTGAGCTATTCGCGATGTAGTCGCGGGTGTAGCGATCGCGCGGAAACTCTCTCTGGGGATCATAGGGCTCGGCCGTCGCCGGGTTGAACTTGTGAAGTCCCTTTAAAAGCGCCGTCTTGCCCGATTCGTTACGACCAACGAAATTTGTCACGCGCTCGACCGGAATCCAGCCGCTATCGTCAATATTGCGGTAATTCTGAACACGGAAGCGCTCGGCCCGAAGCATCAGTATTCCCTCTGACATTGTTTACCGGCCCCAAATGTTCCCTTCTGTATCACTGCTACCTCACCCGGTATTCACGAATACTCGTACACTCGACAAGCAGGTGCATGGTGGTGAGCGTGAACACCATACCGTCGGTCGCCTGCAAGAGTCGCCGCATGTCTTCCCGCCGTACCTTGAAACCGCGCCCCGCGATGCAGGCAATCACGTCGTAATCCTTGCCGTGCTCGTCGCGCAGCGTGCGCAGCCGCTGCACACGGGCAACCTTGTCGCGCGCCGTGCCGTCATCTTCCGTCAGCTTGGCCTCGATCAGCGCGACCGGCGTGAATTCGTCCGGGATGATGAAGTCCGGAGCCTGGTCGAATCCCGGAATACGTTCGGCACGCTTGGTCTCGCGGAAGCTGACCTTGGCGTCGGAGAGGACATTCTTGATAGCAACCTCGACGACTTCGCCAACAAGCTCGCTCACCGAATCCCGGTGCGTCGCGTAGGGCCGCCCAAGGAAGCGCTCATACAGCAGGACAGGGTATGGCGCGCCAAG
>JAPOSK010000101.1:0-372 GCA_026709725.1 Paracoccaceae bacterium
AGCCATTGTTCGCCGCCGTCTGTGACATCTTCAAGGCTTCCTGATATCCCTTCGAGAACGCTCGCTTTGACATCATGTGAATTGTCTGGAGCTGCTCCACCGTGCAATTCTGCAATCGCAACCGCAACGCTTCCACCTCCTCAGCGTTCCAAAAGTCTTTGTCAATGGCGAGCGCCAGACCCGCCTCTTTATGCCGGTTAAATATCATGTTTGTCTCCTGTGTTTAAGGCTTCTGCGATATCGGTAGCGATGGGCGCTGCAGGCAAACTGGGCGTGAGCACAGCTTGGCGCTCCCACTCCGCTCGCATACGTAGCAAACCCAATCGCACTTCTATCGGCTTCAACGGGCCATCGCAGTACACTCTGCCGAGG
>JAPOSK010000101.1:382-2447 GCA_026709725.1 Paracoccaceae bacterium
GCTACCGCTGCATCTCCGGTTGCTACAGCGGCGGCAACCCTGTCGTTCCACCGGTACCATAGTTTGCTGTGAACAGCGTCACGAAAGCTCATAGCACTGTCGGCCTGTCCACGTTGTATTCGGAGTGCAGGTGTCGTTCCAGACGGAAGATGGCGGCCAAGAAGCCAGCGTTCCAACCTCGCCCGTAAGCGTCACTCGTTGTCCGCATCGGCATCATTTCCATTTGGTCTGCGGCCCACTCCGCTATCTCTTTAGCGAGCGGGTGACCCTTGAAGTCGATGCCGTCAACAATGGACTCGTCAAAGTCTTCGAGCGCCAGCATCTCCGCCGCATCGTCTGCGGACTTCCCTATGATTCCGATTAGTCTTTGTAGCTCGGACTTATCGCCTCGCATGAAACCTCCTCAATAGACTGCTGTGAGTGTACGCTATGAGCGTGACAGATAGTGCAACACCCCTAGAAATCGGCAACCTTAAGACGGGCCAGAAACGCACCAGAGGGGCGCTGCCCTTCCAAGAAATCCAAATGGACATGGTGCTAGCGCCTGATGAACTCACCGGACAGTTCCCGCCGACCCGTTTCTACGACCGAGACCTACGTTTGACGCACCATCGGCAGCTCGCTCGTGGCAACCTCCAATCGTTGGTCTTGGCCAAAGACAGGGTGCCTCGCCGCTTCGCCAATTTGTTCTACAGGGTGCCCCAAATCCACGCTTCCATGCTGTCGTTATCGCCGCCCGAAATCGAAGACAGCGACCAACTCCAAAGCGTCCTCGGCGCTGCCACCGCTTGCTGCTACAGCTTGCTCATACACGGGTGCGGTTGGCTTTGGGCGGACACCGAAGGAATGGTCTACTGCTTCGATGCGGCCCGAACCTATCCGCTCGCAGACGATGACGGTATCGCCCACGTAGCACGCTATGCGGGCGTGGACTCCGACAGCTCGTACCCGAACATGGTCAAAATCACCCGTATCGGCGGTGATGGCACTATGCAAAGGTGGAACGCCCACTGGGGCGGCAGCGACAGAGCAGACCAGCACCGTGAGAACCCGATGACCCCCGGGGTCGGCGATATCGGCGAGGTCACTGAAGTGATGCCACCGATGCGAGGCCAACCACCACTGCGTCTCTGCTACGGTTTGCCCAACGGGTTTTGGGGAACGTCCATGCTCGAAGACATGGCGGCGCTCGTCTGCGATGTGGCGGAAATGTACGACCTGCGCTCGCTCATCTTGGAAGACCAATCCGACCCGCTCCTGACATATCGTATTGCGAATGCGGACGTAGCGGACTATCAAGGGCAAGGTCTCGGCTACGGCGATGAAGACGACTGGGTGAGCAACCCTCGGCAAGGTGACTACCCCTCGCCGTCACAGGAAGAGCGGGTGCGTATAGACATCCTCCAACAGCGGGCGAAGGGTGCGCTCCGCCTTGAAGATGCTATCGAGGACGTGAACTATGTGGAATACAGCGGCAACCTCGCCGACATCGAGGGGGCCATTGAGCAGCTCCACCAAGAGCTGTACATGGTTCACAACCTGCCGTCAGCGTTCCTGAGCGGCGATAGCTCTGGCCTGTCGGGTGAGAGCTTGAAGCGGCTCCTCCTGCCGTTCTACGCCATGAACGCTCCCCTTCACAGGCAATTATCGTTGGCCATCAACAAGCTGCTCGATACCGAGATAGAATGGCCTCACATCTTTGATGTGCTCGAACCCGAACCTATGAACCCAGAAGAGGTGGACGATGCCAGACCCGAACCGGAGGCTGTTGACTCAGATAACCGACCAGACGGAGCTGAAGGAGATAGCGACCAAAGCAATCAAGAGGGTTCAAGCGGCGACTGAGACCACTGCTAAAGCTGTCGCTGCTGTTCGTGGCACCAACGTGGGCGGCGTAGCTGTTCTCCCTGTCATCATCACTTTGAGCGGTCAGCACCGAGGCCCACAAGTCGGCAATAGTCAAGTGTTCGGGCCATCCCTGCCGTGCTACGACATCGAGTTTCCGATAGCTGACACCGACAAGTGGGAAACCTTGTACACCCGTGTCGCAGCGCACCGGATAGGG
>JAPOSK010000625.1 GCA_026709725.1 Paracoccaceae bacterium
CCAATCTCTACGGCCCCGGCGACAATTTCCACCCCGAAGACAGCCATGTCATTCATGCCCTGCACGCGGCCCCGTTCAGCAGGCTCATGGGCCTCGACCAGCATGGATGTCGCTCCAATGAAGCCAAAATTCCAGCCGAATCCCAGAAGGATCAGGGCCACAAAGAAGTTGGTCAGGGCAACGCCGGCAATCGCAGCAGCACCAGCGGCGGCCAAAAGCAGGAGACCGATTGTCACCACTCTGACAGCGCCAATTCTCGCGATGACATGACCGGTGACAAATGATGGTGCAAACATGGCCAGGACATGCGCAGAAACAATATCTGCGGCATCGCCGGTGCTGAAACCGCATCCAACGACAGCCAGCGGTGTTGAGGTCATGACAAGGTTCATCAACGCATAGGAGACCATGGCGCATATCATGGCCACAACAATACTGGGGTCGCTGAGGAGTTGACCGTAGGAGCGCACCTGACCGTTGTCAGTTTTGGTGACCGTGCCATGGGGGATGTCCAGAAATGCAGCCAGCAGCCCTCCAACCAGGTTCAATCCAATGATCACAAGAAATGATCCCATGAGGGGAACGGCAAACTGGTCATGGGAGATCTTGACGAGTTGCGGTCCAATAATGGCGGCCAGCAGCCCGCCAGCCATGACATAGGAGATGGCTTTTGCCCGGAACTCCTTGCTGGCTGTATCGGCACCGGCAAAACGCAGAAACCCGTTTGCAGACATGTAAATTCCGGTGAGGTAGGAGGCGACAAGAAAAAGTGAAAAGGACGCTTGCTGCAATGCGATCATGCCAACCACGCCGCCCCCAAGACCCCCGAGATTGCCGCAGAGAAATCCGACGCGCCGACCAAATTTTTGCATGACAGCACTCAGCCAGGGGGCCGTGGTCATGGAGCCAAAGACCACACAGGAGATCGGTAATGTTGCCCAGCACACGTTGCTGGCCAGTGATTGCCCCGCGAGGCCACTGATTGTGAACACCACCGGCATCTGCGCACCGCTGATTGCCTGCATCAGGACCAGAATGACCACATTCCGGTATGTCTTTTGATCCTCGGCCATGCCACCTCGTTTCAGGGTCTGATCGTGCACGCCTGCTAGCGACATCAATACCGATGTTCAATCACATGTCCCAATGTGCCGTGTGGTGACAGATCATTCATCCAGACCGGTTCCGCTCCGGCAGCCCACAGCATGAATTTGCTGAATGGCGTTTCCGGGAGAGACCGGAATCCCATCAGACCTTCTGCTGCAATCGCCACCGTCAATGAATTCACCAATGACACCATCGTCCCGGAAGGAAGTGTTCTCTGCGCATGCTGACCTTGCTTTGTCCGGTGCAATGGAACAATACGGAACATCTGTCGAGGAGGCGGCCGATGGCACGAGAGACATTGAATACGGATGCCGATCTGAGCAGATCCGTCAAGAACCTGATCATGATTGAGCCGCGTTTTGCTCAGATTGTCGACGAAGCAGCAAGACTGCGTCTCAGACGGACCGATCAGGGGTTTTCCGCGCTGGCGGAACTGATTATCAGCCAGCAATTGTCCGTTGCCGCATCGGATACCATCGTCCGGCGGTTACAGGATGCCGACCTCTTCACCCGTGACTCAATTGCCGGTGCAGGATCGGCTCAACTGCGGGCCTGCGGGGTGTCGGGCCAAAAGATCACATATCTGAAAGCGCTTGCCGAGAGCAGGATTGATCTTGAATCCCTGCGGGATGAAACGGATGCAATGGTTATCGAAACACTGACATCACTTCGCGGGATCGGGGTGTGGACAGCCGAAATCTATCTCATGTTTGCTCTTGGGCGCCCCGATGTTTTTCCGGCTGGCGATCTTGCCCTGCGGGAGGCCGGTCGCATGCTTCTCGATCTGTCTGATCGGCCCAAGGAGAGCGACATGCGCAGGATTGCAGCGGGCTGGCAACCCTTCCGGACCGCAGCAGCACATCTGCTCTGGATTCACTACCGTGCGATGAAAGGGCGCGATGGCGTTCGCAGCTGAGGAGTCAAACCGGGTGATGCCAATCGGAATATGCCGAGGGGTGGCAATCCGGTGTGTTGAATTCCGCCCCTTACTGTCCGATGAGTCCGCCAAGCAGATCATTACGCACGATTCCCCTAATTCAAGTCCCGCCGCGCGACTTCCCGACTTGTGACCCCCGCCGTCCCCGGATGGTCGGTCGGGCTGGCGAGGGGAGAGAGGGTCTCAGGAGAGTCCGGGTCAGGCGGGAGGGGTTGGGACTGCACCAGGACGGCCCTGGGCCCGGTCAGTGATTTTGGGGGCAGCCTCCGGATGAACACCCCGGTCATCACCGCCCTGCAGGAACCGCTTCGGCCGGATGGCAGGGCGGGGAGCCGCTGCACCAGGGCCGGTCCGTCGACCGTTTGGGAGGCGGGGCCGGGTTGTTCGAAAAGGGACATCCG
>JAPOSK010000144.1 GCA_026709725.1 Paracoccaceae bacterium
AGTTGTCCGGTGGGCACTTGAGGAGTGTGGTGCAGCATATGAGACTGTGATCATAGAGTTCGGCGAGGAAATGAAAGGCCCGGACTATCTGGCCATCAATCCGATGGGGAAGGTTCCGGCAATTCGGCATGGCGAGGATGTTGTGACCGAATGTGCGGCGATCTGTGCTTACCTCGCAGATGCTTTCCCGGATGCTGGACTTCTCCCGGAAGCAGGCGAGCGCGCCGCCTATTTTCGCTGGCTGTTCTTCGCCGCGGGTCCACTGGAACAGGCTGTTGTCACCAAATCCCTTGAGATGGATATGCCCGCCGACAAATCCATGACGCTCGGCTTCGGCACATATGAAAACACGATCGATACCCTCGAGGGTCACTTCAATGAGAAGACCTTTGTTTGCGGCAAACGGTTCACCATGGCAGATGTCTATGTCGGCAGCCATATTGCGTGGGGACTGTCTTTTGGCACCCTGCCAAAGCGACCGTCATTCGAAGCCTATGCCGAACGGATCATGTCCCGTGATGCAAATAGGCGGGCACGCACCATTGAAGATGCCCTGATCGCTGAACGGGAAGCAAAGCCCTGAACAGCCTTTCCGTCAGAAAACAGGACCCTGTTCACGCCAATATGACCTTTCCTCAAGGATGGAAACTGGCTTCGTGCCAGCCATCCACCGCCTGATGAGATCCTGCAGGGGATGGCGACGCGGCTGGCTGCCAGGCCCTTGAAGTGAGCGACTTTCTGCCTGCGCAGGCCTCTCTCTGCGTCCCGGGTAAATTTCCCCGTCCGCGATCAAAAACAGGAAAAGGGCCACAACTCTTCAAAAGTCATCATCTCCCCGGCCTCTCCGTGTGGTCACGGTCCGGTGCGTTCGGATCCCGGACGCAGGCCCAGACGCAGGAAACAGGGGAGGGGTCGGCAATGCCCGCCCTGTCTTCCCCGGTCCGGCCCGTCCCCGCATCCTGCCGCATATGCGAGAACGCGGGATCCGCGTCCACGGCACCTGCGATCGGGCGTCAGAGGGGCCTGGTCGCTCATCGCCGAACGGAGCGATGATGGCTGATCAGGGGATCGGGGGCTGGAACTTGATTCCGGTTGGCGATGATTGAACGGACCCGGAGGCGTCATCTGCTGATGGGCAAACGCTTGCCGATGTGGTAGACTGACATCTGCGATGCCCGTCACCTCTCCCACAGAAGGGTCCGTCATGACCACCATCACCTATTATTTTTCGCCGCTCTCTCCCTTTTCCTATCTCGCCGGCACCCGTCTTGAGGACCTTGCCGAAGAGTTCAGCGCAACCATTGCCTACCGCCCCTTCGATATCATGGCCCTTTTTGCCAAAACGGGTGGCGTTCCGCCCAAGCAGCGCCATCCCAGTCGCCAGGCCTATCGCCTAGCCGAACTCAAGCGCCTGTCTGTCCTCAATGATCTCCCCATCACCCTTGCTCCCAGGCACTGGCCCACCGATCCGGTTCCGGCTTCACTGGCCATCATTGCGGCCGCCACAAGCCCGGAATCCCGGGGCAGTACAGGTGCCCTTGTCCACGACCTTATGGCACGGTGCTGGGCCCGGGAGCAGGACATTGCCGATTCGAATGTGATCAATGATTGCCTCACCACGGCCGGTTTCGACCCTGCGGCAGTTCTGCCTGCCGGTGATGCTGCGGCCGCCGCCTACGCGAGGAACACGGAATCTGCTCTTGCAGACGGTGTCTTTGGTGCGCCGAGCTATATCCTCGACGGTCATCTGTTCTGGGGTCAGGATCGCCTGGGCCATCTCCGGGCAATGCTTGAGGGCCGATTTTCCGAATAACGCAGCTGTTCAGGCATGCCCGCCCTGATCTGGTGCTGTCGTGGCACCCGGTCGCTTCACATTCCGGTATATCCGCTGCATTCCGATCTCTGCGGCGAGGACCATTTCGTGCAAATCAGGAATGAGTGGGGAGAATGATGCTGATGGCGCGGAATGCACTGAACCCTGGGGCCTGATCGGGAAAGAGAGAGCGCGTCACAACAACAGGTGGTGTCAGGTCCCGCAGAATGTTCGGGTGACAACCTCTTCCGGTCGTGGTGGTTGTGCCAGATCTTCGGAATCCGGCTGATCGGCAAAGGGCTGGGACAGGGTCCTGACCAAGCGCTCGAATGTGCTGAAATCACCATCCTCGGCATGGGTGATGGCTTTCTCAACCAGATGATTTCGGGGAATAAACTTCGGATTGGCAAGGAGCATCGAACGGGATCGCTCAATTGCAGATTCTGATTCGCTGCCGAGGCGGACCTTCCAGTCGCGTATCCAGTCGCGCAGGGCGGGAGAATCTGTGGAGGGACCGACAGATGTCGTGGCATCAGCCATCTGTGCCGATGAGAGCGTGCGGAAAAATTGCGTGAAGTCTGCCCCGGTCTGTTCAAGAGCCGAGAGAAGTCTTGCAAGAAGGGCTGTG
>JAPOSK010000179.1 GCA_026709725.1 Paracoccaceae bacterium
AGGGGCTTCTTTCAGCGCAGCATCCAGGCCCGCAGCGAACTGATCTGCATCTTCGGGGCTCCAGACATGGTGTGAGGATTCCTTCAGAACCCGCGAAGATTCTTTTGCAATTGCAGCACGCAGAAAGACGGACTTATCGACACCGAGCACCGCAGCCGCACACATGATCAACTCGCCAAGATCCTCACCGTGGCGAATCTGTGTTGTGCGTGTATGCTTCTTGGTGCACACATCATCAGTCGGCAAATCCAGCATGGCGTCTTCCTCTCAATCAGTCATGTAGTGCAGGTTGCATTTCAAATCAATACCGTTATCAATTCTCGACTTCCATCCGGGACTGCAACGCTCCAGAGGTCAAACCGGTGTAAGGCTGGAGCATGCCGGGGGCGAGTGATCGAATGAGTTCTTTTTTGGGCGAACTGTTATCCACAGCATGGAATTCAGGTTGCAGATTGACCCGGCCTGTTTCCGGTATGCAAGATCATGAGCCATTGGCCAACCGGGTCCTGCGGCTCACCCGCGATCCCACGGTTCCGGCGACCAGCAATGAGGCCGAGCGGGTGCTCCGTCCCTCAGGATGCAGCAGACGATCTCCGGCAGTTTCCGCAGTGCGACCGGGGCGCGGAGCATGTGGTGTTGCGGACCGCACAGGAGTCGGCCCGAAGGCAGGGCTGGAACCTGCTGGAGACACTGCGGGCCGCCGGACGACCTGACTGAGCGGCTTGAGGTGCCATGAGCTGCCTTTCGGGATGGAAATGCCTGACAGGAACCTGAAGAGTTGCAGCAAGGTTACGGTTCAGCGACATGACCGTGCTACGCGTTGTATTCCCGACCCCGTGCAGATTCAATTCCTTCCTTGAAGCCCTCCGAGGCTTTCTCGACCGCCCTGCGCAGTGCATCAAAACTATCAGGTGGGTTACCGCCATCCAGCATGGCCCTGAATATCGCGTAGGCATCTGTTCTGCTGTTATGGGCACGCAAGGTTTTTCCGTCATTCACCCATGCGAGCACAATCGCCCTGGATCTGCTCTCGAAACGAAAAAACAGACGTTACTGTTGGAAGAACTTGGCACGAAACCAGTGTCTTCGATTTGGACCGAGAGTTTTGCCCTGTCGAAATATCGGGCATCCGGGGTCGGCGGGAATATTCTCGGTTGCAAGTTTGACAATTGCTGCAAGTCTTTTCGAGCAGTTTTCCCTGTGCCAGCTTTTCGGGTTGCGTCGTTTTTGCGCTTCAACCTCCCCAATCAGTTCTTCACACTGATCAGGAAAAATCGGATGCGCGTAAATTGACCACCCATTGACAACAAGTGGAGCGCCCTGCAACATTCATGACCCATCATTCGTCTTTGGGCGACAACGGCTTGTCAAGATCAACAGGAACATCACCCACCAACGCTTTCAGGCGCTGATGCAACGCACCTGCAAAAGCACAAATCTGTTCCGGATGGGATCTGATGTCAGTTTCAAGGAACGCAAGAAACGCAACAAGTGCAGGGTCATCGTCCTGATGATGGAGTGGTTCAATGTAGATCTGGCCATTTGGCACGGTGCGATACTGGAGCCGAGCGGTCCGGATCGAGGGGCAGCAGCAGCGCCTGATCACCGCCGCCGTGATCGATGTTCGACTGGTCGATGCCGGCGTTGGCGCACACCAGCCCCAGACGGTGGCGGACGATCAGGATGCCCGGGCGTTGGCGCAGCACTTCCGTCGATTCGTCGAGAATGAGCTGGACCAAGCGCGGATCCTTGTCCGTCTCAGCGCCAAGGCTGACGGCCTGCGCTGAAGGCTGCACGTCATCAAGATCGACTTGCCGCCCTTCCGCCTTGGACACAACCTTCTGAGCGACGCAAACCACGTCGCCGCCTTCGAGCTTGAGGCCGGCCCGCTGCACGGCTTTCGCCGTCAGCGCCGCCAAGTCGTCGCCTGCCTGGATCATGGACAGACCCGGAACCGGCTCCAAGCGCAACGCAGCGGTCATCGGTGGCCTGCCCATCCGACGGCGGGCGCCAACCGCGCGCCGGGGGCCATCAGCGGTCGGACTGGCCGACGATCTTGATGCCGGAGTGGGAGATGTCGTGGCGACGGTTGATTTGGATCAGTATGGAGGTGAGCGCCTCGGCAGCCGCTGAATTCTCGATCGGCCCGGCGTGCCAGCCGGTCATGCCCGCTTCCTCGGTGAGCTGCATCACCTTGTCCCGAGCCGCCTTTTTGTTGCCGGCAATGAGCACGTCGCATTCGATTGGCACGTCCTCCTGGAGCAGGTGGGCCGCGACGTTCTGATAGGCGGTGACCACCATGACCTCCTCGCCGAGCAGATCCTGGGCCCGCTTGCCCGCACTGCCTTCCGGCGGCAACTGCACGGTGCCCACCTTGGGCGGCACCAAGGGCTCGGTGACGTCGATGAGAATCATGCCTTCCAGAGCCGCCTTGACCCCG
>JAPOSK010000242.1 GCA_026709725.1 Paracoccaceae bacterium
GCAGCCGGGGTTTCTGATGGTGATGTCCGCTTATTCAGGAGCGAAAGCTTCGACAGCGATCCCCAGATCCATTCAGCTGCATCCTCTGTGTTCAAAAGCCAGTACTCAGACAGTGACAACAGTTTTCTTGTGAAGCAGGTCGATATCGTTGAATTTCTAATGGAAATGGGAGACATAGGCATCGTAAAGATTGATGCCGAGGGGGCAGAAGTGCCGATTCTGGAGTCGATTCTGGGGAATAAATCTCTAGCAAACCGGATTGGCTACATATTCGCTGAATTGCATGAAGCCTTATTTCCCGAACTTTCTGCACGATACAACGCGTTGCGCGATAGGTGCAATGCCCTCCCACATGTGAACCTGAACTGGCCTTAGAATTGGGACCTGTTGACGCTCACCGGGTCCCAGCCTATCAACAAGACACTCTTGACCCATCCCGATCTCATGCCATACCGTTCCGCATTATGCAGATCGGAATGCAACAGATATCAGCAGACAGTTAAGTGTGTGGGATTGATAGAGGCAGGGCGGGCCCTGCACGGGATGGTACCGATATCCCCGCGGTCGATGGGGGGGGTGAGGCCGATCCTGGGGCTGCCGGTCCGGGCTGTGCAACCACCGTCCTGCATGGGTCAGGGCTGCGCTGGCACCCATCTGCATTGATGCAGGGGAGGGGGACCTTCATCCGGGTCAGGCCGATGACCTCGGGACGTGCGTCGCCGGGGGGTGCCGTCACCGCCCTTCATGATCATTGGGGGGATCCGGGATCTCTCACACCTCGCGCGCACGGGCCGGTGCGCCCGCGTGCCACTTCGTCGGCAGGGATGCGATCATGGTCCTCTGTATACTGGCGGCCGCGCGGGTCGTCCCGCGTCCCGGGCCCCGCCCGATGCGGTCCGGGCGATGATGCCAGAGAGATGATGATGGAGGGAGCGGCTCGTGGTCCTGACCGGGGGTCTGGCGGGGTTCCATCCTTTGAGGCGTCAGCCATTGCCCGGGACGGAGACGCTGTGGCAGGGCATTCGGACCCTCGGGGGCGTGTGCCGGCGATCAGGACAGGGGAGAGGATCAGGATGCAGGGGGATGATGGGGGATCGGGGATGGTGCATTGATAGGACACGGGCCCCACCACATGGCATATGACTGACTGATCCATGGACATCCACCCTCCCGTGCCGCCCGGAACCTGCCCTTCCCATCCCTGCCGCATCTCCTGCCCCGGCCCATCAACGTGAACGGATCCGTGCCGATTCAGGATGACGAACCGGCGGTCGGGCATTGAAGGGGCTCCTAACCTGTCCATGCTTCGGAAATCAGCGTCCTTGCCGACCTTTCGTGGAAATCGGCATAGTACAGTGCCTGATGCCTGCTTTTGCGCAGGTGCCCGATCTTCTCTTCATAGAGATCGATTGACACGGAACGGACAGCCGCCTGCAGGTCTTCGCGGGACTGACAGAGAAGCATCCCGTCAGGGTTGATGTAGCGATCGATATTGGGGCATCCAAGATAGATCGGAACCGTGTCGCAGAGAATTGCATCAATCAGCTTCTCGGTGAAGTAGTTCGGCTGGACGGCATTCTCGATGACGATGGAGAACCGGTGGGGTGCCAGACCCTCCCACTTGCCCGCGAATGGCCTGTAGCCCTTCCCGATGACATCGACATCAAGATGCTCCTTGGCAATGAATGCGGCGATCTGGTGGCGAAGCCTGTGGCCGAGCAGGAAATCCTTCTCCGAAGCGATGAGCGATGTCATCCGGTGTTTGGTGGTGTCAATATCCCGCCAGCCCGGAACCCAGGTTGTTCCGTAGGGAAGCAGGACGGCATTGGGAATTTCCTCTATGAGATGGTCGACCGCGGTGAAGATACGGAAAAACTTGCGATGAAATCTCTTCACTTTCTCCACATGCTTTCCGTGGAGGGCTTCGGGTTCAACGATCATCAGCGAGATTTGCGCCCGTGTTCCAAAATTCGGACGGATGTAATGTGTTCTTCGGGGATAGAGGATCAGGTGATCGGTGGGTGCCAGACCGGCAAGGGTTGCGCCTTGCAATCGGGCGGGCATACCAAGGGGCCAGATGAGTTCGGAGGTTGGTATCCTGCCCGGTCTCCAACCGAGGCGCTTGCCATAGGGGCAGATAGCGACAGCGGGCCCGACATCGACTTTTTCGGATGCATCATGATCCGAATTTCCATCCATGCAAGACATCCCCCACCGCCACTCTGAGGTACAACAGCCGGGTGTCAACCGAAGTGAGGGCGGAGCCCAAGCGAGGGTTGACGCCCGGTAACCCCATCCTCGACCCGCCCACACCGCTTTTCGGCCCTTGGCAGCCCAATCTCGCCAATCGCAAGCATAGCGAAGCTCGCAGGGTCCGGCAAGGACCCCGCGGTCCGGGGTGGGGAGAGGGGTGCTGAGTGGGTGCAGGGTTGCCTG
>JAPOSK010000604.1 GCA_026709725.1 Paracoccaceae bacterium
CTATAAATGCATTGACCGTTTCCGTCAGGTCTCCATTCGTGGCCGGACAATGGACGCTGGCCACGCCAGCCAAACGCTCTTTCGCCACATCGAACATATTGACCGGGACTTTCTTGAAAGCCGTCAGATCGCAATTCTTTTCAATGCCGATTGACCTGCGGTTTTCCATGGCGGCGGCGACCAGGAACGACGCCGATCCGAAACAGTGATCCAAAACAATCTGCTTTTCGGTGGTGTATGTCCGGACCAGATAACGCCCCAGTTCGACGGGCTTCTGTGTCGGATGCCATACCGGTCCTTCGGCTTCCGCCGTTTTGAAGTAGACGACATCGGTTGGATACCTGGCGCCACTGGATGTGATGCGGCTGGGGCGGAAATCGCCGTATGAACCGGTTAGCTGGTTTTTCCGGACTCCCTTGTCGTATGCCTCGCCCTCCGACATCTGCGGCACGTAGGTTGGCTGCGCCCGGTAGAATACGCATATGTCCTCGTGCTTGCGTAAAGGCTGTTTCCTTGCGTTAAGGAAGTTCGTCGCCTTGGACTTAACCCACACGACCTTGTATTTGAACCAATCCTGTTTGCTTAGGATTACGTCGGCGGTGAACGCGCCGTGGCACATCAGGGCAATCGCGCCTCTGGGCGCGAGGATTCTCGCGTAATGCCGCCAAAGCCGATCCATCGGCAGGACGGAATCCCATCGGTTCTGTGTGGTTCCGTATGGTAAGTCGCAAAGTATGAAGTCAATCGACCCAGCGGGTATTTCATTCATTACGGAAAGGCAGTCGCCCTCGATCAAAAGTGCGTCCGGATGTTTCTTCGGCATGTTTCTTCCTCTTTTTGGCGGGAAGATTCGCCCCCTCTTTAAAAAGATAATGACGCATCGAAGGTCTCCTGTCCGTTGCCCTGAGTAAATTATTATCATTTTAAATCAGAATAATACGAACTAAGCGATGCTGGCCGAAAAAGAACACAGATACTCCAAGAGAATCGAGTGCGGGAAAGTTTGGACGCTAGGCCTCTGCCAATTTAAACCCCAAAAACGCCTGATGACCCTTCACCATTCCATTCATGCGTGCAGGCCAAAATCGGACATTAGGGTAAGCGGCAACCTCGTCGGACAAAATCCCTTAACCAACCAAATCCAATTCACTGAAGAACGAGTTTCTTGTGCAAACCCTCATAGAAGAAATCTCCCTGATCCGGGAGGATGGGTTCGTTTCCGCTTGGTTTCAGTCTCCGCGCTTTCTCAACTTCCGCGTTCAGCCGGTCCGCATCTTCCGCCGAAAGTGTATTTCGGAAAAGGGATGCGATCATACGTAGGGAATTGTGGTAGCTCCGCTCCCACTCCCTGTCCGCCAGCCGTTTGTGCCAAATCCTGGATTGATGGGCCATATCGACGATTTCCCTGCACAGTCGCCCGAAAAACTCGGTGCCGGCGCGGGCGAATGGTTTGAAGGCGATGTTATCTCTCGCGCGGTAGTCATTCGATCTCATATTGAGGCCGCCGCTGCGGTCCCCTTTCAGATGGGCTTCGCCGACGCGGGACCTGTCGGCCTTCTCCACAAAGTCCTCGAATGTTTTCAGCGGCATTTCGTCGAAACCGTGCGGCGTAACGGGGCGCAGAAGTTTCTCGAGCCAGGGCTTTCCGTCGCTGTCGTCCATCGTGAGCTCGGCCCCGACTGACCAGCCGATTCGGTTAATGGGCCGGAACGGCTGATTTTCGGCGGTTACGTATGACCCGATGATATTGTTGTCCCCTTCCATGATATCTACAACGCCCTTGTGCAGTGCGGTCTTGTAGGCATGGTCAAGGGTCTTAACGAGCATGTCCCCACCGACTCCGTCGGGACCGGAGGCTTCTTCGAGGATTCGCGTGTAGAGATGATGCAGATCGTGTTCCTTTCGATCTAGCAAGACAGTCTTGTTCGCAACCCCTTTGGACTTTCTGCCAAAGATTCGGTCGGCAACCACGGCGAAAACCAGTTGCAGGGCAATGTCCAGCGCCCGGCCCGCATGAAAGCTGACCGCGGCGTCGCATTCGGCCTGGAGCGCCTGAAGCCTCCGATGATCGGGAAGGTTCGCTCCGAGATCCGAATTGTACCCGACGCTGTGCTCCAGCGCACGGCTTTTCGCGGCCTGCGTGAACATTCGCTCGATGTGAGAGTTGACGCTTTCCTCGATCTCGAAACGCGTGTCTTCGCCCGCCGCGCCGTTGGGTGTCCTGGTTGCGTTCATTTTTTATCCTATCTGGGGGCATCGTGTGGTTTGTCCGCAGTCATTTTAAAGAGTGCAAAACCGGACAGGACCGAAAAAAGAGCTGGCTTTCCGTGTCGGTCATGCCGTCGCCGAAACGAAGGTTTTCGGAATGCGCCCTCCACTTCGTCTGGGGCCATCCGGACACGCCGCGATGTTGAGGAACCTCATCGCGGCGGAGTG
>JAPOSK010000324.1 GCA_026709725.1 Paracoccaceae bacterium
CCGGTGGGCGCCCGGGGAGGAGCAAAGCCGGGGGGGGAACGAAGAGACCCCTGGGGGGGGCCTGCGACCCGGGCGAGAACTCCCCATTGAGGGAGCGGAGATACAGCTCGATCATGCCCCCACGGTGACGCATTTCGTCCCAGGCCTCCCCGGGGATCTGCCTGACATCACTGATGACACGGTCACCGAGAAGATCCTTCCCGACACCGACACCAAGGGGAAGAAACTCCCGGATGGTCTGGGCATTCAGCAGCACATCACCGGCATCCCGCATCTCACAAAGTGCCTGGACGGCCGAGGTCACCAGAGCCATGGCACGCTGGTGCCACATGTCAGATCCTGAGCCGACCTCACCCATGAGAGAGACAATGAGATTCATCAACTGATCCGATGTCCCGTGCGAGAACGGGTTGATGGTATTGGACTGGATGGGGCTGAACGCCGTCGTCGGTGCGTCATGGCTCTCAACACCAGTGAAGTTGAGGATGCGGTAATCATCCTGCCGGCCAAAGCGTTTGACCAGCGACCAGACCCGTGCATGAAACTCTCCGGTTCCCTTCCCGTCGATGAAGAGGAACCCCGAAGACCAGATGAGCGATTGTGACACCATGCCGAAGAGCATCTCGGTATTGTGTGTTGCCAGACAGTTCTCGATCACGAACAGCCCGTCAGCCGCCTCCACCTCAATGCAGGTCATCGGCACCGGCTTGCCGATTGCTGCATCGGCCTCCCCGGGGTCGTGCTCACCCCCTTCAACGCTGACAATCCCGATGCCATATGCGAGGAGGTCCGGGTCGCAGGGGCCAACAGGCAAACCGATCCGGTTCTGCCCCGGAAACGTCATGCGAATGACATGCGCTGTCTCCATCACAACATGGAGTGCGGTGCCGCCCAGTGACCAGGCCATCTGCTGCAGTCCATTGGCGTCAGTGACATCATGGGCCCGAACATCCATCTGCGATCCTGTCATCGAGATGGCATGGCGGCGATGGCGCGCTGTCAACATCCGGCCAAACCACTGCAGGCGATGCGCTGCCGGTCCACAAAGCGGGACGTGAAGATCACCCTCACTGAATCCTTCCGTGCCGATCCGCATGGCATCCTGCACATCCGGCTGCTGATGCCCAGCCAGACCGGGCAGGGGTGCAACCAGTGGCAGACAGGGTCCGATTGCTGTGGCGCCGAATGGATCATTGAGAGAATTCATCGCAATCAGGAATCCGATATCGGCTGTGGTCATGACCGAGCGATGGACAGTGGGTGTTGCGGCGTCCTGGTTGCGCTGGCAAACCGGCCAGAGATGGTCACGGGAGCACAGCACCGAGCGTCCATCGGCCAGGGTTATCCGGGCCTGGGCCAGACGGGTCTGGGGATAGACGCCCCTGACCCTCGTGAGACGACCGGAAGGCTGGATCAGATGGTCACCCTCACTCAGGCCCGCGATCGGGACCCATCCCGATCGCGTGAGAACCGGTGTGTCATTCGGCAACGCCTTCCCGGAACCCGTGGTGCCCAGCACCAGGGCATGGCGCCGACTGTCACTGTTGGAGATCCAGAGTTGTTCACCCGTTGACTCCGCATTCCCGAGATAAAGCAACCCGTCTCCCCTGCCACGGAAGCCGCGATGATGGAGCGGCAGACAGAACGGCAGACGGTAGCGACCGGTGAAGAACACAACCGGATAGATGAGGATCACAAGCACACAGAAAGGCCAGATCATGGGTGCCACCACAAGCATGCCCAGAGACAGGGCCATCACGATCCGGAAGAGAGCCGGATGGCGAACACTCTCCACAACACCTGCCCAGAAACCCTGACCCGCCGGTCTCGGGTCCGGGGGATGATCTGCTGTGTCAGAGACCCGGATCAGTCGATGTCCCGTGATTGGATCCTGACCCCGAGACGCTCCCGTCACTCATGATCAGCGTCTCATTGTCCTGTGTGCTCATCGGTCAGGATTGCGAGCACAGCCGCATCAACGACAGCCTGTCGGGAAGCGAGATCAAGGCGAACGAGATTGATTCGGGCATTGAGAGCACTGACATCAATCAGATCCTGCAGCAGCGCATTGACAGTTTTGGTTTGTCGCAAATCAAGCGTCTCAAGGCCGGGATCGGCATAGTGGGCGACCCGGATATCAAGTTTCTGCAATGGGCTGATACGGTCGGGAACCGCCCGCGCATAACCGGACGCCGCGGCAACCACCCGGTAGGCACCGGCATCCGCGACCGGAATCCTGAGATCAAGCGCATGTTCGATCAGCGCAAGGGCGGCCTGCAGCCGCGCGGCACGGGAGTCACGCAGGACCGCCTGTGACAGCCCGGCCGGTGTCCTGAGTTCACGCGCACTCAGGGCAGCCGGTGGATGGGGGTCGATTGTGTTGGTGATCAATCGGGCAAGGACCCGGTCCAGATCATCTGGAAGGCAGGG
>JAPOSK010000507.1 GCA_026709725.1 Paracoccaceae bacterium
GGCCGCACCTCAGCCTTCCGGGGATGCGAGTGGGAAGTTTCAACCGATGGGCGGTCGCCGTCCCGACTGCCTCCGGTGCAGTGGCGAATGTCATCCTGGCATTGAGGGCGTGAAGATGCGGGCCCGAGCCCGGTGACGATGTCGTCAGATGCAATCGGCGGAAATCGGATCATTGAGATCCATGGCACAGTCGAGACAGACGCCGCGGGAGTTCAGTGCACCGATTGATGCCCCTGTTTGCCTGCTTGGGGGCATGGAGCATCATGTCATTGAATCCTGCCCGGCTTTTTTTTAGTGGCTGGTGCAGGAATGGCCTGCTCGTGTCGCGGATTTTCTGATTCTCAAATGGAGGGTACTGTCATAAACACTTTCTTTGACACTCCCTGCCTGAAACACTTGCGAAACCGGGTGCACCGCTTGTGCCGCGCCCGTTCAGGCATTGCGTGCGGTCTCGCTCTCCTTGCCCTTGTCGAACCCATGCCGGTGACAGCGCAGGTCATTGAGCAATCACTCCCGGTTCGAGGAATCTACGAAGGTGAAATCAGGGATGGCAAGCGACACGGCAAGGGGACCTACCGGATGCCGGATGGCTATGTCTATGTCGGTGACTGGGTTGATGGGGAACGGACAGGAGTCGGAGAGGCAGTCTATCCCGATGGCACAACCTACCGCGGTGACTACCGTTCCGGGCTACCGGAAGGAATTGGCACGGCTGCCTATCCGAACGGGTCCCGCTACAGCGGTGGATGGCAGGCGGGGAAGAAGCACGGATTCGGTGTCTGGACCATGCAGAATGGCAACATCTATCTCGGTGAATTCGCTGAAGGCGTCCGACAGGGCCGGG
Organism: Paracoccaceae bacterium; assembly: GCA_026709725.1. GTDB lineage: Bacteria > Pseudomonadota > Alphaproteobacteria > Rhodobacterales > Rhodobacteraceae > MPNP01. The sequence goes on from JAPOSK010000507.1 coordinate 845, forward strand.
CGACCATGCTTCGATATTCGGAAACCATCCCATCTGAGTCTGTTGCTGATCGTTGCATGCATGGGATCCCGCCAGTGACTGGCGATCAACAGGCGTCCGCGTCTCCACCCCTTGCCATCGGGCAGGTCATGACGGGTATCTGGAGTGACGGTCAGTTCAACGGTGCAGGGTCTGTCCACAATTGTGTCTGCTGGAATCCAGCCGCAACCTCAGATCTCCCGGTCATACATGAGAATGACGGCGCAGTTCTGAAACAGGTGATGACTCCCCTTGCCTCATCAACGCGATCAGGAGACTGCTGGAGGTATGACGGCGAATTGGCCGGCGGGCGACCGGCGGGCAGAGGGACGGTGCAGTTGGAAACGGGCGACAGCTACACCGGCACCTGGCAGGCAGGTTCCATGCATGGAACAGGTCGGTTCACGCTGGCCAATGGCGATGTCTATGAAGGATCATTTGCGAATGGTGTGTATCATGGCAACGGCACCTACACCCACGCCGATGGATCCATTTACACCGGGGATTTTGTCGAAGGCGTTCGCGGGGGACAGGGCGTTCTGACACAGATTGATGGCAAACGCTATGATGGGGACTGGCTGGCCGGCATGCAGACCGGTCGGGCAACAATAACCTATCCCGATGGCTCGGAATACATCGGCGATGTGCAAAATGGCGTGCAGCATGGTCAGGGGCGGCTGACCTATAAAACAGGTGAGACGTTTGCCGGAACATGGCAGGATGGCCGACCGAGAAGCGGCGCCGGGACGCTGATTGTTGGTGAGGGGCAGGTCTACACTGGTGAATTGCAGGATGGTCAGTTCTCAGGCGCCGGGACGCTGACCCGGGCCGATGGAACCCGGTTTCAGGGTCGCTGGAAAGATGGAAAGCTCAACGGAAACGGTGTCATTGATTATCCGGATGGCATGCGCCTTGAAGGAAGTTTCGAGGCGGGCATCATGCAGGGCTACGGCTCCCAGTCATCACCGAATGGGTTGCGCTACGAGGGCAACTGGGAAGCCGGAAAATACGCCGGCTCTGGCAAACTAACCTATGCCGATGGCACCATCTACAATGGCCAGTTCGTTGACGGCAGGCCTCATGGTGATGGTGAATTGATCTATACCGATGGGGCAATTTATCGTGGCCAGTTCGTTGATGGCGAGATGTCAGGTGCAGGTCAGGTGATCTATACCGAACGGCAATAATCGGGCATCATCCCCGCATGGGGACCCAGAAATCCGTCAGCCCCCGGTCATGCACGGTCTGCCAGAATCACATTGGGCCGGCATCACACTGGGCCCCGATCAAGCGATCCGGCGAACCATCCGCCCCGTTCCCCGAATGTTTTCACAACAGTATCGGTCCATGCCACCGCCCGGGCGGCGAATCCACCGAACCTGTACGGTCAATCCACTGGGCACGGAACCGAAATCAGGTCAGGATCTCCCCATCACCATCCCTCCATGCAGGGGACAGAATCCCTCTGATGACACACGCGCTCCACACCCTCCCCTACCCGGATACAGGAGACCTCCACAAGGGGACCAAAACCGATCAGGCAGCCCTCAGTCAGTCCTGACGGTCAA
>JAPOSK010000159.1 GCA_026709725.1 Paracoccaceae bacterium
ATAAACGACCAGGATGTCGGCTTCGCCGCCATTCGTGATCCAGTATTTGGTGCCGTTGAGCCTGAATGACCCATTCGCCTTTTCGGCCGTCAGTTTCATGCTGACGACATCGGAACCTGCACCGGCTTCGGACATGGCCAGTGCGCCGACATGCCGCCCCGAGATCAGCCGGGGCAGGAATTTGGCCTTCTGGGCGCCGCTTCCGTTCAGTGCGATCTGGTTGACACAGAGATTTGAATGGGCGCCGTAGCTCAGGGAAACAGATGCACTTGCCCGGGCAATTTCCTCAATGACGACGGTGTGGGCCAGATACCCCATCCCGACGCCGCCATCGTCTTCCGGAACCGTAATCCCAAGGAGTCCCAACATGCCCATCTCTCCCCAGAGTTCATGGGGAAAGTCATTTTTCCTGTCGATCTCCGCCGCCAGCGGTTTCACGCGCTCCTGCGCCCATCGGTGCACCATGTTCCTGAGCTCGCTGATGTCATCACCGAGGTCAAAATTCATTGCCGCATGAAACATTGCTTTCCTTCTTGCTGCGTCGGGTGGGCAGGAACTTGCCGGCCCGGAGCGATCAGGCCGCCTTGCCGGACAGCATCTCCACCATTCTGTCACGCATGACAAATTTCTGGGGTTTGCCTGTGATCGTCATCGGGATCTCGTCCACAATCCGTATATGTTCAGGAATCTTGTAGTGCGCAATCTGGCCCTGACAGAATTGCCGGACCGACTCTTCAGTCAGTTTTCCGCCGGGTTTCCCAATGATCCAGGCGCACACCACCTCGCCATATTTCTCGTCGGGGATCCCGAAGACCTGCACTTCGGAAATCCCGGGATGACGGAACAGATATTCCTCGATCTCGCGCGGATAGACATTCTCACCACCACGGTTGATCATATCCTTCACACGCCCGACGATGGTACAGAATCCATCACCATCAAAGGTCGCCAGATCCCCTGTGTGCATCCATCCCTCAAGGATGCACTCCCGGGTCCGCACGTCATCATCCCAATAGCCCTTCATCACGGAATAGCCACGCGTGCAGAGCTCGCCCCGCTCTCCAACCGGAACGATGTGACCGTCTGCATCCACGAGTTTTGCCTCGATATGGGGGTGGATTCGCCCAACGGTCCCGCAGCGCTTGTCGACAGGATCGTCAATGAAACTCTGAAAGGACACAGGCGATGTCTCCGTCATGCCATAGCAGATCGTGATTTCACGCAGGTTCATTTGGCTGTTGACCCGTTCCATCACGTCGACGGGGCAGGGAGCGCCTGCCATGATCCCGGTGCGCAGCGAGCTGAGGTCAGGGCTTCCGGTCTCCATGTCCTGCAGCATGGCAATGAACATGGTGGGCACACCATAGACGGCGGTGCACCGCTCCCGGGACAGCACTTCCAGGGTGGCTGTCGGATCAAAACCCTCCCCCGGAAACACCATGACCGCTCCCTTGCTGACAGCACCCAAAACACCCATCACCATACCGAAACAGTGGTAGAGCGGGACAGGGATGCACAGCCGGTCGCTGTCTGTGAGGTGGATGCGGTCGGTGACGAACCGTGCATTGTTGACGATGTTGTGGTGGGACAGGGTTGCGCCTTTTGGCGCACCGGTCGTTCCGGATGTGAACTGGATATTGATCGCATCGTCCGGATTGAGGGACCTGTCGACCATCGAAAGCCGGAGCTGCTGTGCAGGGCCGCCAAGGGCCTTCACCTGCGCGAACGTGAAGACTCCGGGTCCGGGATCATCATCCATGACAACCACGTTTTTGAGCATTGGCAGTTTGGCTGCCCGCAAGCGTCCCGGTTCACACTGTTCCAGCTCCGGTGCCAGCTGCCTGATCATGCCCAGATAATCAGATGTCTTGAAAGACCTTGCCAGAATGAGGGCTTTGCATCCGACCCTGTTCAGGGCATATTCAACTTCAGTCAGACGATAGGCCGGGTTGACATTGACCATCACCAGGCCGACCCGTGCCGTCGCGAACTGGGTCAGGATCCATTCATATCGATTGGGAGACTGAATGCCGACGCGATCGCCCTTCTGCAGGCCCATGGCCAGGAAGCCGCCTGCAAGAGCATCGATCTCGCGATCAAGGTCATGATAACTGCGGCGCACACCCGTATCGGCAAAGACGACCGCATCGCGCGGTCCGTGTCGGGAGACCGTCCTGCGCATCAATTGCGGTATGGTGACATATTCGAGATCAACACCTGTCTCACCCCTGACATAGGAAACGCCATCAGCGGGCGCCCTCTGGCCACTCCTGTGATCGTCGGTCGAGTGGTCACTGCCGCGAGTCCGGTCTGCAAGGCTTTCATTCAGTATCGACATCGATCGTCCTCACATCGACCGCCAGTCTTCGCTTTGCTCAAAAGCGTGCACGGCCTGATACATCTTCATCTCATTATAGCAACCGCCG
>JAPOSK010000024.1 GCA_026709725.1 Paracoccaceae bacterium
GCTTTCGTTATCCCGAGGAGGAAAACAGTGTTACTACCCCCATAGTCTTTGGGCTGGGGCATAGGAATGTCCATTTCCTTGATGCTTTTGTAATTTTTGATTGTAATTTTCTCGATTTTCATGTCGTCACCTCAAAGGCCTGTTGTTGTTCATCGCCCGGACAGCCCCTCGCCACCAGCGGTGGGGCCACCATACCACAAATCCGGCGGGGCTACCAGCACGTTGACATCATCGCCAACGCCCACGTGCCACCATACCATAATCCCGCCACCCCCGTCTACTCAACCGCCATCCCCAAAATTCCCATTAAAATGGGCGTCAGGGGCCGGAATCTCGTAGGGAGATTCGAGGAAATCAGGCAGGAGGAGCATTTGACTCCCTATTATCCCTCTTGGAGGTGCACATTGCGAGGAAAGATTGGGCGAGGGGAGTCAAGTAAATGCTTCCCTTCAATAATGCCATCTCATGATTTTCCCGCTCAATTATTGCCTTATATTGGCGAGCGGCTTCGCTTTCCAAATCGCTGTAAATAGCGATTGGCAGAAACGAGGAATCTTGTGCATCAAGAATTCCCAGAGACTGCAAATTATCGATATACACTTCGACGCTTTCAGAACTTGAAAGGTCGACTTTGCTATCGATATCGGTAAAATATTTGGCGAGGGTTTTCCCGCCCTCTCTTTCCTTGAGGTTACTACGCACCTCAAGAAAAGGAATGCCTGCAATTGGATAAGGTATGAGGGTGTCGTCCGACACATTCATATTCACCAGTATCCGCTTGGTTTTTTCATTTGCAAATTTTATTACCTCCCGTACAGGAGTTTTATATGTGTTTTTCTCACGGTACACGAAATCGAGAATTTTAACCTCATCGGGCGTGATGCTTGACAGTATTTGAGAATACGCAGGAAGAACTTTCGCCTGCTGGTCTTTCAGGCAACTGTTTTTCAGCAGTTCCGCATAGGCATCAGCAAGCGTCTCCTCTTCGGTGATGCGCATTTTTTCCAAAATAGGCATCGCCACATCAAATTTTGGCGAGATGATATTCTCAGGGTTTTCCTGCTGAAGTTTATCTGCTGCTTTCAGCAAATTTTTTCTGAGGGCCCGCACCCGCCGACTGGCAAGGTCGCCGAGGTATTTCCCCCAAATTCGGACCGAAGGCTGAAGCGAGTCCTTATATAACTCGAGCATCACCCCCGAAAGTTGTTTATTTTCTTCGCTCACAGCGTCACCTCAAGGATACGCATTGTATCATTGCCGAAGATGTCCACAACCTTGACGGCCACCTTCCGCCGGCCGGCCGGACATTCGGAGTATACACTAGTCAACTCCAACCCCCGGCTCTTCCGTGTCCGAAACGACTGCCATTCATTCTCAAACACAAAATTCCCGCTTTCCCGAGCCGTCACCTTGCCGTCGTCATCGCGCACGCGGATGATTTCCGGTTTGCTTTCGAAGTCAAAGTCCACCGCCCAGTAGTCAATCCAGTCGGTCCAGTGTTTGGTCAGAACCTCGCGCTGGTCGCCGCCGTCGCCGCGGGTGATTTTTACAATCTGCCCGGCGTCGGCGACGACTCTGCTCTTGCCGACCTTCAGATTCGCCAGCGCCTCCCGCCCCGCGTCTTGCGAGTAGTAGACCGAAAAATCGCTCAGCCGCACCGCCACCTGGTTCTTTTCCACCAGCGCCTCGGCCTCGATGTAGGACACATCGTGAAACACGATTTCATCTTTTTCCACCGCGCGCTTGTCGAACACCTCGGCCGGGATGTATTTCGGCGCCAGGGCCACGCCGCGTTCTTTCGCCGTGTCCAAACTTTGCGGGAACAGGCCCATCTCAAACTCAAACGCGAGGATGTCGGCGCGGGTGATTTTCTTGCGCAGGCATTCCTCGACCACTTCCTCCACGAACAAGCGCGTCACCGGCAGGTTGATGGGGCCGATGGCCACCATGCGCCCGGCTTTTTTGCCGTGGAACACGCCGGACTGCTCCACCGCTTGCGCCGAATAGGCGTGCAGGATTAAGCGCTGGTAGTCGCGCGACCTGCGGGCGATTTGTTGCCGCTGTTGTTCGTCGCTGAGGTTCGGATTCACGCCGATGTAGTGCTGGCGCTCGTATTTGCCGAGGTTGAGAATGGCGAAGGCGCGGTATTTTTCGCCGCTTTTTTTCAGTTCGCGCTGCACACCAATCATGCGCTTGCGCGTGGTGTGGATGGCGAATTTGCCGAGGTCGGAGACGAGCCATTTGCGGTTTAACTTTTCCGCCACGGCGGCCATGGTGCCGGAGCCGCAGAAAAAGTCGGCGACAAGGTCGCCTTCGTTGCTGGAGGCTTTGATTATCCTTTCCAAAAGCGCTTCGGGCTTTTGGGTGTGATAGTCCAGTTTTTCCGGCTGCTCGCCTCTCAAAGCGGGGATGTCGAAAAAATCAT
>JAPOSK010000227.1 GCA_026709725.1 Paracoccaceae bacterium
CGCTCAGCCTTCCCGCCAAAGGCATGCCGGAGGACCGTATGCACCATGTGCTGAGAAGCCTGATCGGCGACACGCAACGATTCATGGCTTTTCTCCGCGCTCTGCTGGGCGGACTCGATGGAATGGTCGGCTGGACGAAACGCGATGATACGAACGGCGACCCCGGCCTCTGGACGAACGTGCCGAACGAAGGATCCCTTCTGGAGGAGCTCGTTCGCGCGGCCTCCCGCGATCCAGAACGTCTGGAGCCGGTACGCCGTCTGATTGAGGATTTCCGGAAAACCGAAGAAGGCCGCGGCATCCTCTCGGATGACTTTCTCGAAGTCTGGAACGCCGTGGACGAGGCACTGCCCGGAGACGGTTGCTCATGATCAAGCCGCAGGCCGACGACATCCTGAAAGCCTTGAAGCCATTCCAGCAGCGAACTGTCGACTACGCCTTCAGGCGACTGTTCCTGGACGCGGACAGCACCTCCCGCTTCCTCGTCGCCGACGAAGTCGGTCTCGGCAAGACACTTGTTGCCAGAGGCATCATAGCGCGTGCTATCGACCATCTCTGGGATGACGTGGACCGCATCGACATCATCTATATCTGCAGCAACGCTGGCATCGCTCGCGCGAACCTGCCGAAACTGCAGATCGGAGGCGCCAGCGAACGATCTTTCGCGCTGGCGACCCGTCTCACCATGCTGGCGACCGAGCTCGCGTCGCATGATGGCGAGCGCGGCTTCATGGACAACAAGCTGAATTTCATCAGCTTCACGCCGGGCACGTCGTTCAACATGGGGCATTCCGGTGGCCAACGCCGGGAGCGAGCATTGCTGTTTCATCTCCTGGCTCCGCATGTCCAGCGGACCACGCCCTTGATGAACCTGTTGCAAGGCGGAGTTAGGAACAAGAGGAAGTGGCGGCAAGGCCTCGACGTGGAGTTGCCGATCGAATTCGAAATACGGCGTGGTTTCGACGTGGAGTTCGAACGCCGCAACGACTTGCAATTCAAGCTGCGCGATGCACTCGATACCTGGTTCCGTCGTTATCGGCATCGTTGGCCAGACAAGGCCCGATGGACACGCGACGAGCTGATCGGGGACTTGCGGCGGTTGCTCGCCCAGATATGCATCCGCGCCCTTGAGCCGGACCTGGTCATTGTCGACGAATTCCAGCGATTCAAGCCATTGATTGAAACCCGGGAAGACCGTGGGAGCGAAGCTGCAAAGCTTGCGCAATCTCTGTTCCAGACCGAGGCACATGACGGCCGTCCCGTTCCAACCCTGCTTCTCTCGGCAACGCCTTACAAGCTGTACACGACCGATATCGAGATGGAGCAAGAAGATCACTATGAGGATTTTCTGGCCACGACGCGGTTCCTGTTTTGCGGCAGGGAAGTCGATGTGGGGAATCTGACACAAAGTCTCGCCCGGTTTGGCAATGCCCTGAAACGGGCCACGACGGATGACGGGGATGCACTCCAAGCGGCAGCCAAGGCGAAGACGGACGTGGAGGACATTCTCCGCGCGGTGATGGCCAGAACCGAGAGGGTTGCCGCCAGCGAAGAGCGTGATGCCATGCTGAATGAGTCGGAAGTAAAAATCTCGCTCACGCCAGCAGACGTCAGGCAATATCTTGCGTCGGACGCCTTGTTCCGCGCCGTGGGCGATCGCGATCCGATGCCGTTCTGGAAGTCGGCACCTTATCTGGTCCATTTCATGCGCGGCTACAAGTTCATCGAACGGCTCGAGGAGACGCTCACACTCTCGCCTTCCAGCGTCGCGTCGGTGCTGCAAGCACACAGACAGTCCTTTCTTTCGGTGGAGGCTCTGCAAAAGTGGTCCGAGATCGATCCGGCACATCCGAAGATGCGGGACATGGTGAACGATCAGCTCGACAAAGGCGTCTGGCGTCTCCTGTGGGTGCCGCCGACATTGCCTTACTGGCCGCTCGAAGGCCCTTTTCGCGACAAGGCGGGGATCACCAAGTCCCTGATCTTTTCCGCTTGGAATGTCGTACCCGACGTCGTGAGCGCCTTTTTCAGCTACGAGGCCGAGCGGCGAATGACGGGCGAGCGGATTCCCAAGTATCTGGAGCCGGCCAAGCAACAGGTTCCCTTGCTTCGCCTGACCCAGTCCGCAGCCAGCATCCGGTCTAGTCACCGTCTCCTTCTCCTTCTTCTGCCCTGCTTGCCGCTGGCCGATCGAGCGCATCCTCTGGAAGCGCGGCCCGGGCACGACCGCCGCAAATGGGTTCGCAAAGCGATCAAGGACATACTGTCAGCATCTGGTCTCCCCGATCCGCAGGACGGTCCGATCGACGACCGCTGGGAATGGGCCGCGCCACTGCTTTTTGATCCCGATTTGCGAAACTTCCTAGAGGAGTGGCGGGGCGGCCGGATCCGGGCGTACGAATTCGAAGGAGGGGGGCCTCTCCCG
>JAPOSK010000305.1 GCA_026709725.1 Paracoccaceae bacterium
GTAATCCTTGACGGTTGTCCCGCAGCCACTGGCATTGACGATGATGGCATCAAGCGGGTCGCGGTCATCCTCCGCAAGCCATGCCTTGATGTTGTTGAGAGCGAAGCGATGGCTTGCATCGGCCTTGCCCATGTGATGAGAGAGGGCACCGCAGCACCCGGCACCCTGAGCAATAACAACATCACAGCCCAACCGGGTCAGGATGCGAATCGTCGCAGCGTTGATGTCTGTGTTGAGGGCCTTCTGGGCACATCCGTTCATGAGGGCCACCCGCCATTTGCGTGTTCCAAGCGCCGGTATAACCTGCGGATCATCATCGGTGCTTACCGGCGGCAGCGAGGCCGGAGCCATGTCGAGCATGGCACGCAGTCTGGGATCGGGCAGAAGATTGCGGAAAGGCTTGCCCATCCAGGCACCGAGGATCGCCAATCGGAACCGCATGGGGTAGGGTAAAATCTGTGCGAGCGTCCAGCGCAGAATTCGATCGAGGAGGGGGCGTTGGTAGGTCTCCTCGATATAGGCCCGCGCATGATCCACAAGGTGCATGTAGTTGACATCTGACGGACAGGTCGTCATGCAGGACAGGCATGAGAGACAGCGATCAATGTGCAGCACTGTTTTCCGGTCTGCCGGTCTTCCGGACTCCAGCATCTGCTTGATCAGATAGATACGCCCCCTTGGACTGTCGAGTTCATTGCCAAGGATGAGATAGGTTGGGCAGGTTGCTGTGCAAAATCCGCAATGCACGCAGCGGCGCAGAATCGTCTCGGATCGGGCGATACCGGGATCGGCAAGCTGTTCGGCTGTAAAATCAGTACGCACTGGACCGACCGATCACACAGGACAGGAAGACACTGGACCGGAGCCCTGATTGATCTGAACACAAAAAGCGATCAAGGATCCGTTTGCCAAAACAAATGTTCCGGCAGCAGGTTTGTGGTGATGCGAAAGAAACAGGTCCGCGATTCCCACTGATCTTCCCCGATTGGGCAGGTGGAACGGCTTCCATGTCAACGCATTGGTCATGGTGACGGTCGGCTTCCGGTCAGATCAATATGCGGATTCAGGATATTCCGGGGATCAAACACATGCTTGATACCGCTCAGAATTTTACGCGCACCCTCCATCGGAGGGTGGAAACGGGCAATATTGAGTGCGCCTGCAGGCCGGATCAGGGTGGCACTGAATGGAATATCGCCGATCTGATCCCGTATGTCGCCATCATGGCGCGTGACAACCCAGAGCAGTGCACCGGCCCAGTCAACAATGTAATCCATGTCAATCAGGCCTTGCAGGCGCACGATCAGATCCCCACAGATATCAGCAGCGGTATTGATCCGCCAAAGACTTCCCTCCTGGCCAGCAAGAATTTCCGCGTCCCGAATCGTGCTCCACAGTTCGACATTCCGTTCGTGATCATTGCATGCATCAATGGCGCCGAATTCTGTCAGGGCGGCTCCAATCGCTGCGCTGCGCTGCCTGACGGAGCGCTCCAGTCCCTCGATCCGGAGGAGCGTGCGACTGTCATCCGGTCCAGCGCCGGGGAGGTAGGCAGCTCCGGTAATCTCATGGGGCGTTGCCATCGCTGTCGAGAGGGCTTTCAGGGCATCCGCGCATCCAAGCCCGGTGATTGCAAGGGTGGCTGAGCTTCGCGACCGAGGGAGAACCTTGATGGAGATCTCGGTCAGGACGGCAAGTGAACCCTGTGACCCGCATAACAATCCTGAGAGGTCATAGCCCGTGACATTCTTCATGACCCTGCCGCCGCTGGAGAGAATCCTGCCATTGCCGGTGACAAATCGTGTTCCCAGCACAAAATCCCGGCAAGAACCCCACTGAACACGCCGCGGGCCCGAGGCGTTGGTGGCGATGACACCGCCAATGGTTGACTCATCCGTGCTTGACATGATCCTGTTGTGGCGCGGTGGCTCGAACATGAGGCATTGTCCGGACTCGTCAAGCACGGCTTCGACTTCACTCAGGGGCGTTCCGCTCCTGACAACCAGTGTCAGCGTACCCGGCTGGTAATCAATGATACCACTGAACCCGCGCGTTGAGATTGCCAGCAGATCATCCGGAGGATCGCCAGCGCGGGTTCCGCCGCCCGACAGGCCGACCCCCCGATTCGCCGATCTCAGGATATCGGCGATTTCCTGTTCACTTGTCGGGGTCAAGCAGACCGTCTTTCTGCAGACAGTTCAAGTGGAAACACCTTGGTGGGGTTGAGCAGCCAGTCCGGATCGAAAACATCCTTGATCTGCATCTGAAACTCCAGCTCTTCCTCGGTGAACTGATTGACCATCAACTCACGCTTCTCGATGCCGACGCCATGTTCACCCGACAGGCACCCGCCGACATCGACACACAGATTCAGGATATCGGCACCCAACTCCTCCGCTTTTTCGAGATCACCGTCC
>JAPOSK010000441.1 GCA_026709725.1 Paracoccaceae bacterium
CCGCAAGATGCGGAACGGCATCTTGCGGCATCCGCTTCCGATGTCATACGGCTGCGCTTCGGCCTGGAGAGTGCATGGGAGCATGCCCCGACCGCGGGCGGCAAGCTTGCACCCCGGGTGGAGATAGGTCTGAGACACGATGACGGGGACGCGGAGACCGGTTTTGGGCTGGATGTTGGCGGCGGGCTGGACTGGTCCGATCCTGCGCGGGGCATCAATCTCGGCCTTGAAGGTCGCACGCGGGTGCTGCACCAGAACGGCGATTTCAGGGACTGGGGTCTCTCGATGACCTTTGCCTATGACACATCGCCCGCGACCAAACGCGGTTTCTCGACCAGCGCGTCGCGCAACCTCGGCAGTGCGTCCTCGGGTGGGGTGGCGGCACTTCTTGCACCAGAGACCATCCCGGAGGCCCGTGAGCCCAATGGAGACGGAGCATGGGGACTCAATGCGGCCTACGGGATATCCTGGGGCCAGGACATGGTCGGTTCGCCGTATACCCGCCTCTCGGGTGCCGGTCGTTTGCAAGCCGTACGACTGGGCTACAGGATTGAGCCGGACGCACCGCATGCAGCGGATATGAACATTGATCTCTGGGCCGAATCGCTTGTGGGCGAGAGCGGGGAGGATGCCGTGGGAAGCAGTCTCAGGTGGCAGTGGTAGCAAAAAACAGATCCGGGTTTGCCCCATGACCTGAAAGCGTGGATGATCTCCTTTGAAATATTGCCTGAGTTATCTATGCTGCGTGGCAGAACTGTGATGTAAATCAGTGACTGGTGTATGACAAAAAAGACCGCAATCGTGTTTCCCGGTCAGGGATCCCAACACCCGGGTATGGGTCGGGATCTGGCGCGCGGGAATGCCGCTGCCCGGGCCGTCTTTGAAGAGGTCGATGACGCCCTTGGTGAGGCATTATCGTCGATTATCTGGGACGGGCCCTCCGAAACACTGACTCAAACACGAAATGCACAACCTGCGATCATGGCGATGTCAATTGCTGTGCTCAGAGCCATGGAATCAGCAGGACTCCCGCTGAGGACCGCGTCCTTTCTGGCCGGACACAGTCTCGGTGAGTACACGGCACTTTGTGCAGCGGGAGCATTGACGCTGGCAGACACGGCACGACTGCTGCGCATTCGCGGAGATGCAATGCAGGCGGCTGTTGGCGGTCAGGACTGTGCCATGGCGGCCATTCTCGGTCTGGCCTATGACGATGTTGCTGCGCTTGTCGCAGAGGCAGCCAGATCCGGGATCTGCGGTATTGCCAACGATAATGATCCCGTCCAACAGGTCATCTCAGGGCATACGGAAGCCGTTGAGGCTGGAATGGCCCTGGCCCGGGATGCCGGCTCAAAACGGGCGGTACGTCTGAATGTCAGTGCCCCCTTCCATTGTGCATTGATGGAGCCAGCTGCCGGAATTGTTTTTGATGCACTTCAGTCCGTCGATACGAAAAGGCCGAGCATCCCGGTCTTGGCCAATGTCAATGCCACACCCTATGCCAGCGTCGAAGCGATCACGATCAATCTGCGCGATCAGGTGACGCACACAGTTCGTTGGCGCGAATCACAGCTCTGGCTGGCTGCAAATGGCGTCAAGGTGATGCTGGAGGTCGGTCCGGGTTCGGTGTTGACCGGTCTGGCACGACGGACCATCCGATCAGTTCCGTGTCAGCCGGTGGGAACCGCGGAACAGATTGCAGCGGCCATGGACGCACTCTCACGTTATGATTGATTTGAATCTCGAAGGGAAAATTGCGCTGGTAACCGGTGCATCAGGCGGAATCGGCGGTGCAATCGCCCGTGCGCTTCATGGGGCTGGTGCGCATGTTGCCCTGTCCGGGACACGTGCTGCAGCAATTGAATCGCTCGCCGATGCTCTTGGTGAGCGGGTGCGTCCATTTGTATGTGATCTTGCCAGACGCAAGGAAGCGCAGGGTCTGATCAATCGTGTTGCTGATGAACTCGGACCTGTCAGTGTCCTCGTCAACAATGCCGGTCTGACCGCTGACGGACTCCTTTTGCGTATGACAGATGAGGACTGGGATCGGACGATTGAGGTCAACCTGACTGCGGCGATGGCACTCTCCCGGGCATCCTTGCGGGGCATGATGCGGTTCCGGTGGGGAAGAATAATCAATATCAGTTCGGTAACCGGCTTCACGGGCAATGCCGGTCAGGTCAATTATGCTGCCAGCAAGGCGGGCCTCGTGGGACTGACCCGGTCCCTGGCCATTGAGGTTGCATCAAGAGGGATTACTGTCAATTGCATTGCGCCGGGATTGATCACGACAGATATGGTTGCCAAACTTCCGGAAGCGGCACCGGTTGCCATCTTGGCAGGAATTCCGGTTGGCCGGCCAGGGCCAAGTGCGGGGCTTCCTCCGGCCGCCCTCTTTTTGCCTCCCCGCGTG
>JAPOSK010000493.1 GCA_026709725.1 Paracoccaceae bacterium
CAGTCCTACCCGGTCTTTGACTGTGCCGATCCCATGGGCCAGAGCACATGCGTTGCATGTGGTGAATGTGTCCAGGCCTGTCCCACCGGTGCACTCGTTGAGGCAAGCATCGTCGATGCCGCGGGGCATGGAGACAGCGGGGATTACGACAGCGAGGTTGCAAGCGTCTGTCCATATTGCGGCGTCGGCTGCCAGATCGGGTTCAGGGTCAAGGATGGCCGGATCCGATCTGTCAGCGGAATCAACGGCCCGGCCAATGAAAACCGTCTTTGCGTCAAGGGCCGATTCGGCTTCGACTACATTGACCACCCGCACCGTCTTCTGGAACCGCTCATTCGTCGGGAAGATGCGCCTCCAAAGAGCCTTGATGTCAATCCGGACAACTGGCAGACGCATTTCCGTGTGGCCTCCTGGGACGAGGCCCTTGATCGTGCTGTCGAGGGATTGGCCGGACTCCGGGATGCGGATGGACGTACTGTCGCCGGATTCGGGTCCGCGAAGTGTTCGAATGAGGAAGCCTATCTCTTCCAGAAACTCATTCGGCAGGGGTTTGGCCATAACAATATCGACCACTGTACCCGACTTTGCCACGCTTCATCCGTGGCTGCACTGATGGAAAATATCGGCTCGGGTGCGGTGACAGCACCCTTTAACCACATCAGGAATGCTGATGTTGCACTTGTCATTGGAGCCAATCCGACCGAGAATCACCCTGTTGCAGCGACATACTTCAAGCAATTTGCCAAGCGGGGCGGGAAACTGATTGTCATGGACCCGAGAGATCAGGGTCTCTCGCGGTTTGCATCGCACCGGGTCCAGTTCAAGGCCGGTCGCGATGTGGCGATGTTGAATGCCATCATGAACACCATCGCGACCGAAGGCCTCTATAATAGCGACTATATCGCCAATCTGACATCCAACTGGCCAGCCATGCAGGAGCATCTTGCCCCTTTCACACCCGAAGCCATGGCGCCGGTGTGTGGTGTGGAGCCCGACCTGTTGCGGGATGTGGCCCGCACATTCGCCACGGCGAGGGCCGCAATGATTTTCTGGGGGATGGGAATCAGCCAGCACATCCATGGCACGGACAATTCCCGCTGCCTGATTTCACTTGCACTGATGTGCGGTCAAATCGGCCGACCGGGCACGGGACTCCACCCGCTCAGGGGGCAGAACAACGTCCAGGGTGCTTCTGACGCCGGCCTCATCCCGATGTTCCTGCCGGACTACCAGACAGTGACGGATGCAACGGTCCGCAGGGCCTTTTCCGACCTGTGGCAAGCTGGGGAGCTGCCGGATGAACCCGGACTGACTGTCGTTGAGATCATGGATGCAGTCCATGCAGGATCCGTCCGGGGGATGTATATCCTCGGGGAAAATCCGGCCATGTCGGACCCGGATGTCGATCACGCCCGGGCAGCACTGGCCCGGCTGGAACATCTCGTTGTACAGGATATCTTCCTGACCGAGACGGCAAACTACGCTGATGTCATTCTGCCTGCCAGTGCATGGCCGGAAAAAACAGGAACCGTTACCAATACCAACCGGCAGATCCAGATGGGTCGGCAGGTCATCAAGCCGCCCGGCAATGCCCGGCAGGACTGGTGGATTATCGTGGCTCTGGCGCAAAGGCTGGGACTTGACTGGGCCTACAGGCACCCGTCCGAAGTCTTCAGTGAGATGAAACAGGGCATGCCATCCCTTTCCAATATCACCTGGGAGCGCCTTGAGACCACAGCTGTCACCTATCCGTCATTGACACCGGATGACCCCGGGCAGGAGATTGTCTTCGGTGATGGATTCCCCCTGCCGGACGGTCGGGCCAGATTCACACCGGCACAGGTCACGCCACCCGATGAGCTGCCGGATGACACCTATCCGTTTGTGCTGATCACCGGACGCCAACTTGAGCACTGGCACACGGGCTCCATGACCCGCCGGACCAGTGTTCTTGATGCCATAGAGCCCGAAGCCAGCTGTTCACTCCACCCGCGTACACTGCGTAACCTCAATGTCAAACCCGGTGAACATGTCCGCCTGCGGACCCGGCGGGGCAGTCTGACCGTGATGGCCCGGGCCGATCGCGGAGTGGCAGAAGACACCGTTTTTATGCCATTTGCCTATGTTGAAGCCGCCGCCAATATCCTGACCAACCCCGCACTTGACCCTTTTGGTAAAATTCCCGAGTTCAAATTTGCCGCTGTTCGTGTGGAGGCTGTCGGGGGCGCAAAGCCCCCCGAAATCCCTCATCAGGGCAACAGCAGGTTGCAATCACCGTAGGAAAGAAATCGGTATCCCTGATCGATGGCATGGCGATACATCGACCGGAAAGGCCTGATTCCGATCATTGCAGCCACCAGAATGACCAGTGAAGTAGATCGCAAAAGGGTCGGAGGGGAAAAGG
>JAPOSK010000548.1 GCA_026709725.1 Paracoccaceae bacterium
GAATCGAGCTCGATTTCACTGACCGGGGCAGAGAGAGATCAATTTAACCAAACGCTACAGAGCATGTTTGCTTAGCCTGAGTCGCGATTTCAGAATCAGGTACGCAAGCCAATCGGTCAATGTTCATCTTTATGATCTGTATGCTGAGAATGCGAGCTTTTCGCAAGGTCAATTGGAGCGGATGAAGTCACTTGACCCCAACACTTCAGAGGGGCGCGCTGAACACGGCCGGATAAAAGCTGAACGATCACCTTTTGAGCGTCTTCAGTTGATCCTGAACGGAGCAGGGCTCAATCTTTCAATGCGTGCTGATAACAAAGGCAAGATGCTCGTTGAACGAGAAGGATGCGAGCCTTACGGGATTCAGGAGCTTTCCGACGGTGAACGTGCCGCATTTCTCCTCTCAGCATCGGTGATCACGGCAAAACCTGACTCACTGGTTTTGATAGACGAACCTGAGCGACACCTGCATCGATCAATTTCATCGCCGTTAATCAGCAGCCTTTTGCAAGACCGCCCAGATTGCACTTTTGTGATTTCGACCCACGATGTAGGCCTGTCAATGGACCATCAGCCGTCCCAATGTGTTCTGCTGAGGCAATTTCAGCACACCCCACAACAGTGGGATTTTGACTGCACAAACAATGCTGAATCCATTGATGAAGGAATCGCCGAGGCAGTACTGGGCGCGCGTCGAACTGTCCTTTTCGTCGAGGGAACGCGCACCAGCCTGGATCACAATCTTTATGGACGCTTGTATCCAGATGTCAGTGTGCGTGCCTGCAATGGTTGCAGCGAGGTGATCCGGACTACTCGTGGTCTCAATAGAACCATTCAGGACCATTGGGTACGGGCGATTGGGGTGATCGACTGTGACAGGCGTTCTCCCGAAGAGAGGGCTAAGCTTGAAGCAGACAGCATCATTTGTTTGCCAGTTCATGATGTTGAGTCGATTTATTATCATCCAGAGGTCATCAAACTTGTTGTCGAGAGATTGCATGCAGCAGGAACAATCACCGCCACCGACATCCCATCTCAAATCGCACCTGCCATGATCAACGAATTCGAAGAACGAAGAGACTTCCTCACGAGAGAGGCGACCGTTAGAAAACTCCGTACGTTGGTCTTATCGAAGTTGCCTACGGTAAATGACTTTGGGAACGGTATATTTGAGGCGAAACCTCTCACCAATGATGATCTCAGCGCTGCACTTGCCGAAGAGCACCAAAAATTTGACCGTCTCGTACAAGAGAAAAATGTCCTTGGAATGTGTGCGGCCTACCCGCTCAAGAAAACCGGATTAAGGAAAAAAGTTGCAAGTCTTCTTGGGCTAAGATCGGGTCAGAACTACGAGAACATCGTTCGCACGATGGTGACAGATGACAAAGAGGCAGCAAACCAAGTCAGATGTTTGCTGGCACCACTAACAAGAAAACTTCATAAGTCAGTGTCTGCCTGCCAGAAACCCCTAGATTCCGGTATAAACCCTTAACTCTCTCATTACGCTGTGTCCTCATATATAACCATGGCCCGGGAGCCTCTGGCAGGAACGATGCAGACAGAGCAGCGCGTCATATGTCACCTGACGGGAGGTCTGGGCAACCAGCTCTTCCAGTATGCCAATGCCTTCGCCGTCGCCCGCCGCAACAATGCGGAGCTGATCCTCGATACCCGTGATCTCAAGACAGGTCCCGACAGCAGGCGGGACCTGCTTGCCCATTTCGCACTCTCGGCCCGTATCGCCGCGCATGACGAGCTCCCGCCCCATTGCAATGAGCGGCTGCGCTGCCTCGCTTGGCGGCATCTTGGCCGCCCCCCGCAATTCATCCGCGAGCGGGGCCTCGGGGTCAACGGGCGGACCCTGACCTTGGGAGCAGGCTGCTATCTCCATGGCTACTTCCAGTCGGAGCGCTACTTTGCGGCGTGTTCGGACCTGATACGCACCGAGCTGCAGGCACAACCGGGCACATCTTGAACGAATCGTCGGCGAGAACGCCGTGTCCCTCCATGTCCGGCGCGGGGACTGCCTCGAGTCGCGCAGGCACAACCTGCGATGGCCTCGGAGAGGACGATTGACCGCCTCAAGGTCCTCACCGGTCGGTGATCTTGCCGGTTCCCACTCTTCAGAACATCAGCCGTTATCCGGAACGGAGAAACTCTGGCGGGGCGTTCCTGTCCTCGCGGTCCGTGCGCATGCCCTGTGCAGGGAGCACCCCATCCGAACCCTCCACTTCATGCCCACCGCGGACACGGGGACAACTGCTGGGACAGGGCCCGATGTGAGGCGAATCCAGCCGCAGCGGAAAACCGCCGTCTTCATCTCACTTGAGAGGTGCATCACCGCAGTTGAAGGGGGCAGAAATATCTGTAGTGTAATAGCCCGATGGCGGCATTCCGACG